>JABGPL010000040.1 GCA_018644935.1 Calditrichota bacterium
TTGCTAATCTGCCATGCTCCGTTTACATCTTCCCACTCCTCAGGGATTGGAACACCCGGAATGTTGTGATGCCAGCCTACAGCAACATTCGTATTAGTACGAGAAGCCTGGATGTGGTGACTATTGAACACAACATTGTCGATAATAATCGGATCTTGAACCTCCCAACGCAGCAAAATTTCGTCTGTAGCATCAATGTTCCAGAGTACGAGCGATCTAAAAGTTTGGTCGTTTTCACTGCTTAAAGTTCCTGCCACATTGATTAGATTATTTACACCGATCGTACCTTTTGAAACAATTGCTGTTCGGTTATCTATAGTTGGAAGTCGAACCTCCGGTCTTGGACCCACTCCCCATAAAATATTTTCAGAAATTGCGCAGTAGACCTGCTCTTCGTTCTCAATGTTATGGTCAAAAAAATAGAAAACACGAGAACCAAGGACGTCTATTCCTGCGCAATATGCCTTTCTACTTTCTGAAATTCGTTCCATATTCTCTTGAAGTTGTTCACTATAATTCCCTCCTCTATCAAGGAGGAAGTTATAGGCAACATGCCGTGCATTCCCTTCAGGATCGGTATTATTGCACCATGTGAAGTGGATCGTATTGTTGTCATCTTTGAGGATTGTCCTTTCAACTGTCGAGCTAATACGAAAAATTGCGTGAGTCTCTCCGACAATGTATGCCTCACCAAGAGCTACATCTTGAGCGGTGAGAGAATAAGAAAGGAGTAACAGACAAACTGTTACCGTTGAAAAAATGAAATTGATTGTACGCATTGCCAACCTCTCTATGTTACTATAGCACTCATTTCAAGAGAATTACTTTCTGAATTGAATCTGAACTAACAGAAACTGATGTAGTATTACACTAAGAACTTCATTTATATATAGAAGTTATAATAATATAGAGATAATAATTGCAATTTGCAATTATTACAAAATCATTGCGGATTATAATAATTCGCCTAAAACGGTTTTTCAGCCACACAAATCAGTCTTTTACTATCATACAGAAAAGGCTCACCTTTGAGTCCCCCATAGGTTCGAATAACTTCCATGCCTGCATCTTTTAAACAAAGAGTTATCTCATCCGGATCATAGGGACGCTGGTGATGCACCTCTTTTTTCCCGTTTGAAAAGTTAAAGGTTGTCGTTGAGAGTCTTTTTAGAGGATCAAAGTTGAGTTTCTGAGTAAATGACTGACCCCCCAATTCGCGTTGAAACTCACCCTTCTGGCAAGTCTCATATAAAAGTGCTGTGTTGGAATCAAAAATGAAAAATCCACCGGGTTTGAGCTTAGTGGAAACATTAATCATGAATTTTTGAAGTTGCCCAATTTCTAACAGGTAGTTTATAGAGTCAAATGTGCACGTAACACAATCGAATTTTTCAGTAGTCTCTAACTCCACCATATCGGCTACCTTAAAATTGACCTGCGGGAATTCGGTAGCCTTGCTCTCAGCCATTTCGATCATCTGTGGAGAAATATCTACACCATCAACGGTATACCCAAGTCTGGCGAGTTCTACAGCGAGTACTCCCGTACCACAACCCAGATCGAGAATGGTAACTTTATCCGGCATCTGACCCTCCAGTGTCTCACTTATCAGGCTGACATAACCAGGTGACCACTTGCCCCAGAATAAGTCATACACATGGCTGATATGTTCGTAGATTTTCCCCATCTTTGAACTCCAAATTCAATTCGAATTCCAAAACAGGTTTTCAAAAAGAAAATCCTGTTACAAGTATTCTTAATGTAACAGGATTTTATCGTAAGTCAAGTCGGTTCAGATTTGAAACATAACATTTCCTGAAAGTATTGTCATTGCGAACGAAGTGAAGCAATCTCAAGTATTACAAATATTCAAAACGATTGCTTCGTCACAGTGTTCCTCGCCATGACAGACTTGCTTCAGGAAATGCTATAAGAAAATTATTTAATCAAGGTAACTTTATGAGTGCTTGAGCTAAGGTTATTGTCACCATTAATTTTCATAAAATACACTCCTGCACTTACCGAGTTTGCACCCCAGATGTTTTGATGTACACCGGCAGGCATAACACCATTCTGAAGTTCCTGAATCTGCTTACCATTCGAGTCGTATATCACAATGGATACCGCTGATTGTGCGGGAAGATTATACCGGATTGTCGCTGTTGAGTTAAAAGGATTTGGATAGACATCAAGGATGCTGAAATTTTCAGGAATACCAACGTTTTTAGAGTTTTCATCAACAGCAAGCATTGAGTTATCAAGTATTGCCACATTAGATCCGTATGCGACATAAATAGTAGCACCATCAGCCTTAATGTCGCGAATAATATCCCCTTCACCAAAACGATAAAAACCTCTTTCCTGAAGATTTTCAGCATCTGATTTATCAAGCACAGTCAGTAAGCTTGGAGAGTTCTGCAAATACAGAAAATCATATGACACCTCGATGATTCCTGGATCAGCATATTCAAATAAACTGACATCTATCATGTCAGCTGGATCAAATACATCAAGGATCAACAATCCGGTTTCCCGAAGGGATAAATATGCGAATTCACCACTCACCCGAATATCAACTATTTCGCTGCCAGTGTCAAACTGTCCTGCAAGTCGAGGACGGTTCGGGATGGCAATATCCACCACAATTACCTGACCACTAACAGCACCGATATAGATGTAATCTCCGACCAGATCAAATCGATATTCACTAACACGATGTTGCCGGAGCAACACTTCTGAAAGGATTTCTGGTTGAGCAGGATTGGAAAGATCAAATGTAACCAAATATCCATTATCATTCATATACGCAAGGTCATCCTTAATCTTGATCTGTCCGCCATGTTCAATCTGAAAAGAGGAAACTTCACTGACCTCGAGAGGATCTGATATGTCATATACTATCAGTCCTGAGTCATTCAAGACACATGCAAAGTCACTTTCAATGTCTATGCCTTTGGCCAAAATGTTATTGGTCGATGTCAGTGTCGCGTTTGCTGGATTCGAAATGTCCATTATGTGTATTTTTTCATCGCTTGATCCGTATTCGGATTCGTGCTCGACCACATAAAGATTGTTGCCGGATAAGTCGACATGCCTCGCATCACCACCACTATCAAATTCTCCTATTTCCACAGGAAATTCAGGATCGGAATAATCCATGACCTTCAATCCCTTTCCGAGCGAAACTAAAATACTTTCACCAATAGGCTCAATTCCGGTCGGGAACTTGCTGCTCCAAGCTTCGTTTCGTCCGAGAAAAACCGGATTGTTCGGGTCGCCGACATCAATGGCATTTACATAACCATTGGTTGGTGAGCCATCGCACCAATCGAGTTTCTCTGCAAAATAAAGTACATCACCAACTTTCGATAGGTCGTAAATTGTTACAACACAGCCACCTTCGGTAAACACCTCACCCATTATTTGTATGTTTTCCAGGTCAGAGACATCTAAGCAGACTACATAATTGTAATCCAAAACATATGCAACATCTCCCTCAACGATGATTCTGTTGTTGCCTCCGAAACTCTCATCCGGGAAAGTGCTCATTAACTCAATGTTATCCGGATCGGAGATGTTAAGGATGAGAATGTCTTCTCGAACTAAAATATATGCAATGTCACCCGTAATAAAAATGTCCTGTACAAAGTCATCAACACCCCAGAATTCCGACAATTCCGGACTCTGTGGATCTGTGAAATCCATTACGAATAATTGGCTGTGGCTCTCGTCCCACGGGTTATCAGTGACTGAAAAATAGATCCTGTTTCCATTGATTAGGAACTGAGAGAACACCCCGTTTTCTAACTGTGTGTAGGATTGCAGCTCCGGATGCGTGGCGTCCTGAATTGAGTAAACTGCCATATGGTTTTCCACTCGATCCTGATCACCCGAAATTTTGTTTGAGTATGCAATAAACAGTAACTCGGACTCAATTTTAGCTGAGATCGCACCGGTATAAGCCTCACCAAATGCTCCAATCGGAGTTGGATTATTTACATCTGATATATCAACAATTTTTATGCCTGTTTTGCCGGTTGATACGTAAGCAACGTCCCCGTATAAGGTAATGTCGGATGAATAGTCCCATCTATCAAAGGCATACCCGACCAACTCAACGTTCTGACTCTCGTCAGCTAAAGCACTGCTGTATATGACAAACATCGCGATTAACGCGACAAAAATTACGTTCTGAATCTTCATAATTAGTCCTGTTCAGAGGGAAGAAAAACTGCAACTGTGAGAATTGTATAAAATCTCTGTCTATATAAATACGAGTTGTGGGTGGAAATTGTTTACAGATCAAGTCATACTGAAAATTTAATTGATTTTCACAGTGTGACTTTGTACTTTCAAGTACATGTTATCTGCTTATTATAATAGAACATATAATCATTTTTTTGGAATAATAGTTATTCGAATTGTTACTTTCTACTTGACATTAACTCAGCCCATAGGTATATTATTTCTATGGAGGAATGTTTAGTTCACAATATGGAGAGTATTATGAAAACTTCGATTAAACAACTGTGTTTGATACTTTTACTGACAGTGTTTATCTCAACTACTGCGTCTGCCGTCGAAATATTTGTCTGGCAACATGACAATAATCTTGCAGTAGCAGATCCGGTGATTGGTGGAAATTTAACAGCCACCCAGGCTGTAACCCGTACATTGGATGCAGAAGACATTGATTACACACTTAACCGACAATTACCGGATAACCTTGCAGAATATGATGTCGTAATTACGTGTCTTAGTTTCTATTGCCCTGGTTGAGGCGGCGGTACCCCTGCGAGTCGGATCGACTCTAACGATGAAGATATATTAATTGCCTACCTCGAAGCAAACCGCGGTCTCTACATAGAAGGAAATGACTGGTGTGCAGATCACCGCAACGAAGACATTTTCCCTTATTTCAATATAGAATTTGAAGGATTCAGCGCTGATAATGCAGTGCGAACTCTGGATTCCGATGAAGAATGCACATTTGGAGAAAGAGCATTCGGATATCAAACCGGAAATTATGCTGCTAATCGACCGGATCATGTTTCACCGGGAGAGTGTGCTGAGACAATCCTAACGTGTAACGCCGGGAATGTCCGTGGTGTATTCCATGATGCTAGAGCTTATCGAACCTATGCACAATGCGTTTCGTTTGTTGGGATGAATAACAGCCGTGATTTCAACCGCGCCGAGTTCCTCATTGATATAATAAATGAGCTTGCCGGATATGACGGTCGCATTTCCGGGCAGGTATTGAACAATATGACTGGAGAGCCTGTTGAAGGCGCGAGAGTTGAGGTCATGGGTTGCAATCTTATTGCAATTACTGATGAAGAAGGCATGTATGAGATAAATCCCCTGCCTTACGCGGAATTTGAAATTCAAATTACCGGTTTTGGTTATACAACCCATACAACTGAAGTCCTGAATTTTGACGGTGAAAATGTGCTGGAGCTTGATTACAGGCTCCTCCATCCTGAATTGGCACTGAACCCCGAAGTCCTTTCCCTTGAATTGGAGCAGGATGATTTCAGTACCTCAGAGATTGTGATCTCAAATGCAGGTGATGGACCTTTAGAATACTCCACACGAGTGCGGTCAAGTATCGTACCGGGGCAACTTTGGTCAGTAATGACAGAATTTGATGCAGGCCAGAGACTGGAAGACACACGCCTGCAGGCAGCGATTTACTTCCAGGATTATTACTGGTTCGCCGGGGGCAATAGTGGTGCTCGAGAACCGAATATGTATTACAAAGTAAATCGTGATGGTGAAGTCGTTGATCAGTGGCTTCAAAACACAGAGAGCAACTATGGCTGGCGTGATTTGACAACGGATGGTGAGTATATTTATGCTGCCGACTCTGATCATCTAACTCAAATTGATCCTGAGACAGGCGAAGCAACAGATTTTGAAATTCCCACACCGTTCAGGCCAACCTATTCCGTAACTTACGATCCAGCGAATGATCTGTTCTGGGTTTGTTCAAGCACGAGTAATCTTGTCGCTATTGACAGAGAAGGTGAAACAATAGCTGAAATCAATAACGGCAGGAGATTCCGAATTAATGGTCTATGTTGGAATGAAAACGATCCTGATGGCTATAACCTCTACATAATGTCTCGAGACTCCGAAAGGCAACAGGAGTTGGTAAAGGTCAATACAGAGGATGGAGAATCTCAAAATGTTATTATGTTCTCAGATTTTGAGGAAGAGGCAACTGGTGGCGGAGAGATAACAACAGAGTTGTTCCCATTCACGACAACGCTGGTTCTGCAAATGCAGGGAAGGGAAGATTATCTCCGTGCGTTTGAAGCTGGCAGCGATTTCTACTGGGTCGGAGTTGATCCCCCTGAGGCAGTCATCGATGCTGAAGGCAACATAGAAATGGAGATTGCCATTGCGACAGAGGATCTGCGGGATGATCAGGAATATCAGGCTTACATCCACTTCGAGCATAACACGATGGAAGAGGAAGCTATCTGTATCGAGATCCTTCTCACCCTGGGAGAGCCCGGTCTTGGAATGCAGGATCTGACCGTACCAATGCCTGAAGGATGGAGCATCATTTCAATTAATGTAGATCCCATGGATTTCTATGCGAATGAAGATGCGAATGGTCCTGACATAATTCAGATGTGTGATCAGCTAAGAATTGATGATCGTAATCACCATGTTGAAATTCTAAAGGATGACCTGGGTCGTTTCTATTCTCCTGCATTCGGGTTCAACAATATTCCATACTGGAAATTGGATGAAGGATATCAAGTCAAAGTCGATGAAGACGTCGAAGCCGATTGGTCAGGAGTCCCCATCCCTGCAGACTCAGATGTTGAGCTCTTAGAAGGATGGAATCTGATTGCCTATTTCCCAACATACAATCTCGATGCGAGTGGCCCCGATTTTTATGCACTGTCGCCGATAATTGATGTTGTTGAGTTAGCCAAAGACGGAATCGGCAGGTTTATGTTACCTGAAATGAATTTCTCCAACATGGTACCTTGGCAGGAAACTGAAGGGTATCAGGTCAAAGTTTCAGAAGACGTAACCCTGAACTATCCTGCTGAAGGCGAGGAAGTCGCCAGCAGTAATAGTAATTCCGAGAACCGTCCATCGCTTAACACTGGCATTAACATGAGCGTATTGGTCAGTTCACAGCTAACATTTGGCAGCGAAATAACAGCGATTGACAAATCGGGCCGGATTGTAGGAACAGGCTCGGTTGACTCAGACGGTTATTGTGGATTAGCAATTTGGGGTGATGATCCCACGACGGAAATGGTTGATGGACTGCTTGCAGGTGAAGAATTCAGTTTGAAATCGGACAATGGAAACTATCTTGTCCCTCAGAAGTTCACAAGAGGCACCGATCTGACTTTCGAGACAGACGGTTACACCGCACTGGAGATTTCCTCGCAGAGTTTTGCGCCCGACGTTTACGCGCTTTCCGAAGCCTATCCAAACCCGTTCAACAACGTCACAAGGTTACAGTATAACCTCCCAGCGAGCGGACACGTCAGCATCACAGTAAACGACATTGCCGGAAGAACAGTAGCAACGCTCGTAAACACAAATCAGCAGGCAGGATCACATCAGGCAGTATGGGATGCCACATCCCAATCCTCCGGTATTTACCTCCTGCAAATGAAAGCTGGTGACTTCACAGCAGTCAAGAAGGTCATGCTCGTGAAATAAGATTAAGGAGTGACATCAGCTCTCTAAGAGTGGTGTTAGGTGCCCTCACTAGGCACGCTTATTCAAAAATTACACACAGAACGGCATCCCGTCTAATCGGGATGCCGTTCTGCGTTTTCGTAGGGACACATCGCCATGTGCCCTATCCTTGCAATAAAGAGTTATAATCCGAATAATTGACAGATATGCAGTAACGTCTCTCCGGCCTTGCGCCGGAGTCCATAGAAGCTGCTGTAGATGAAATTGGAAGCAATCTGTCCGAGCGTATTGAGTGCGCGCTTCAGCGCGTCCACCCTCTAACAAAATAGCAGAGGTCTACACGCTATAGCACCCACTCAACACCTGATTCAAATACTGACCAGCATTATAAATTAAAAATCTTCATCGCCCATGTCATCACCACTCCCGCCACTACGTCTGCGCTCACTTTCATAATTGTTGAAATTGTAGCTTACGCTCAAGGATACACTCGGGCTCTTGTGTTCGCGGAATCTGTAATTGTAGAAGTCAACGCCTTCGGATATGTGTTCATGTCCAGATGAGCCGACAATATCTCTGATCTGAAGAGTCGCTGAAAGTTTCTTCGGGATAATTTCGCGTTTAATCGCAAGGTTTGATGAATAACGCTCGCTTTCGCTGCCCTGTGCCGATGCAGTTGGACCTCTGTAGCTTCCACTGAGTTGGATTCTGGTCAATTCACCGATGCGGAAATCGTTGTTCATCCGCAACCCCCAGTTCGAGCTTTCGTTCGAGAAATCAACCCCGTTCAACTCACCCTCAACCTTGTAATCATAGACGTTATAGGTAAGACTGAGATTCCACCATTGTGCTGGATCAACTTTCAGCATTAACTCAGCGCCCATCGCGTAATCAGTCCCAACATTTTCCGTTGAATGCAACGTCACATTTTCAGAGTAGACGCTGCGAACACGCTCGATTTTGTTATTTGTCTTGCGGTAATACAGCTCAGTTGAGAGCGAATTACGATTGCGGAATGTCTGGAATCCGAGTTCATACGAGTCAATATATTCAGGTTTTAGATCCGGATTACCAACCCTGACGTTATAGTCATCCGTCCAGGTTTCAAAGGGTTCGAGATACCAACCCCGCGGTCTGTCGATTCGTCGGGCATAACTCACCATAAGCTGATTGCGATCCGTTAAATGGTATGAGAAATGTGCCGTTGGAAACATGTCGACTCGGTCAATTGAGAATGTCGCGTTGGTTACTCCAGTTTCAATTTTACGGTAAGCATACTCACCACGCAACCCACCCTGGAAACCAAGTTTGCCAATTTCGTTGGCGTATTGTGTATATAGCGAGTGAATATCGCGGATATAGTCTGTCTTGTGGTTGAATTCAGTAAGTTCTTCATATAAGCCGGTTGCGGGGTCATATTCCAATTGGTTGGTTATGTCTTCTGAAGTTCCCAGTCGACTCTGCAATCCTGCTTCGAATTTGGCATCTTTATTTAAAGGCAGTGAATAATCCGCTTTTATTCTCATCCTTATCCCGGGGCCGTCCTCTGTTGAAATCTTACCACTGATCAGGTTACCGTCTGTGTCAAAAAGTTTGGCTGTAGATTCTTCGTCTCCACCTCTGTTATCAAAGCTGAAATGACCGGTTAGCCGGTGGCCTTCTTCCTTAAAATCACGGAGATAATCGAGGTTCATGGAATAGCTGTCACCGGAGCGTTCGGTTTGGCTCTCGCTTGAATGTTCTGATACGGGTCCTCCGGGTTCCTGCCACTGGGTAAAGTCAAGGTCAGATGAGTATTTTCTCGACCTCTGTCCAACGCTCAACCCAAGAGTCAAACGGTCACGAGGAGTAATTTCATATTCGATACCAGCGCGGATACTGTTATGCTTTCCGCCATGGTCAGATTCACCTTCTGAATTAACATGATAGTCAACACCATCTGATGTCGTTCTGTTTCGGCTTTCATTTGTTCCGGGACGGAAACGCTGATTGAGATCAACTCCGAAGTTAAGGCTGTAATTCTTCTTTTTTAAATTGATGAGGAAGTCACCGCCATAGGTATCATACATTCCAAGATTTCCATTAACGATACCGCTGATACCACGCAACTTCTGTTTTTTCAACAACACATTGATAATTCCAGCAACGCCATCAGGGTCGAACTTTGCAGAAGGATTTGTTATGATCTCAATATCTTCGATGGTGCTTGCCGGGATAGTTTGAAGGGCGTCATTCGGGTCGAGAATTGAAGGACGACCATCAATCATAACCGTAAAGCTCGAGCTGCCACGCAGTGCGACATTGCCGTCAATATCGACTTCTACAGAGGGAGCATTTTCAAGAGCATCTACTGCCGTTCCGGATTTAGAAGCTATATCACGACTGACATTAATGACCTTCTTGTCGATCTTGAACATCACCAACGGCTTATCAATCTGGACTTCAGCCCCTTCCAGCATCAAAGCGGTCGGACTGAGTAAAATATCTCCGAGGTCGGACTTCAACCCACGTGGTCCCAGACCTATTCCCCGAATGGTTTCAGTCTCATAGCCCATAAAGCTGATTGTGACGAAGTACCGTCCGAGCTTGATTTCACTCATGTCGAAGTATCCACGGCTATCGGTCGCTGTCCCGGTTACGTTCGAGCTGTCACGACCGCTGTAGAGGACAATGTTAGCATAAGGAATCGGGTTTTCGGAACTCGCATCAAGGACGCGCCCTATAACCTCACCAATTGCTGGTCGCTCGCCACCTCTTGCTCTACCCCCAGGATGGTCGCCAGGTGGTTGGGAAAGGGAAATTGTTGTAAAAATCAGTAAAGAAAAAACTACGATCGAAGTAAATCTGTGCATGGTCAACCTGCTAAAGAATCAGTGTTAGTTATACCGAAACATTCTGTGCTTCGGTTCAGGATGTTGTCTTATAATTAAACACAGTGATACGTCTATTCACGCGTAGTTATCGGAGATATTTCAGGATAAGATAATTTTGTCCATGTTCTTAAGAAGGAGTTGTGCCATCTATGGCTCGCCCAGACATGTATAGCGGTTTAGCATCTAGCCGTCCTCCCCGAACACCACAGAACCCGCCAAACCCTCTTGACACACTCCATTTCTTTATGTATAATAAAAACACATTCACTCGGAGACTGTCTACAGTTTTCCCGCCATGTGAAGTAGGGGTGGGCTAAGGGAGCGGGAGTTGAGGTGGAATGCAATATTGAATATTTTCGACCCCTTTGAGTCCGTAGCCGCAACCCTCGCGGTCGTGAAATTGGGTGGTGTAAGGTGTCCAAACCCGACTAGACACTCTGACGTAGCTTTAATTTCTGGCAGACGAGAGCATCTGCCAGCCCGGAAAGAGGGGGAAAGGGTATGAAATCAGGAGAGATTGACTTGGAAATGAAACGTTATTTGCAGTGGAAGTATAATTTGGTTGTATTTGCGATCAGTCTCTTTGCAGTCATAGTGACTGTGGTTGATAACATCTTCTCTAATGCATTTTTTGGTGAAATACAATGGATATCGGGATCATTTTTTGTGGCTTTGATGGTTATAAACTATAACTATGCGTTCAGATGGAGAGCTGATCTGGTTGATGGGGTTTGGATATTTTTTCCGGTTAAATTTGGTCAGGGCAAAAATGGGAAAAAGAAACGCATTTCATTTACAATGGAAGAACTTGTCCGTATTGACATCCCGAAATTCTCAAAAGAAGATCAGCATCCACCACTGCTGATAACCTTCACTGAAGATGGAAATGAAGTAACTGCGAAATTTACAAAGCAGTATACGCGGGAATTGCTTGAGTTTCTGTATGCTAATCATCAGAGTAAACTGGGGGCGGACGTGAAGGGGTGTGCTGAATTTTGGAAGGGGAAACCGGTTAAGTGGGGATGGTAGGTGGGGGTGCGTTTCTCCACTATGTTGTTGCGAGTGAACGAGTGATGTTCAAAAATCCCACAGTTCCTTAGTGGCACCATCTTTCCTTTCTTCGGGGTCTTCGAATATCACATCATCGGGGTTAAAATATTCGGGATCGAAAAACTCTCCACCGGATTCTATCAGGTCTCGATAATTGTCGTGATCTGGATTACTTAGTATGTTCAGAAAGTTCTCATATCCTGACATTCCTCCACAGTCCTCAGGAGGGCAGCCTAGCTCGCCAGCGGTACAGATTGGGTATTCGATGCCGAGTCTGGGCTCAACGAAACGCTGAAGTAAAATTTCATGTATCCAGTCGTCACCAAAATCGTAAGTGTATATCGCCTCTGATTTTTCTTTGATAAAGTAATCGACGATTAAAATGTCCCAACCTGCGAAAATATCATCAATACTTTCGTCATCAGGTAAGCCAATTACACGAGGATTTTTGCTTTTAGGTTCAATTACATGAAAACTGTGCAGGTGCCTATCCTCCCAGCCCATAGCATCTTGGATCGCCACGTGTAAATCCCAGAATGAGTATGTATCAGGCACCTGGATCTCACGCCAGATTGGTGGAGTTATTCCTTTTAAGGTTATTTTGAATTGCAGTATTCGATTTGCCATTTTGTTTTCCGTTGGTTGCTGTTATCACCTTGGATTTCGATTCCCTGGAATCACCGATAAAGAGCCAAACTTCAAAGTCTTAACCCTCTTTTGGCTCCCTCCTTCAATAAGAAAGGGCGAGCTCGCTTTCTATCCTGGTTTTACTGCCTCAGCAATGATGGTTTTACAGAGGTATTTTACCGATATTTTGGATAGCCAACCTGGTGATGCGTCACAGCCGGAGGTGTATGTTACTTTCAAACCAGTTTTTTCGATTTGTTGTTTCAGGAATCTTAAGGTGAAGATGCTCATGTGTCGTGTATCTGCTGCCGGATTGGGCATTTTGCCTTTGAAGATGGCTATCAGGTACTCGATGAACTGAATGTTGGGGACACTGATCAGACATTTACCGCCGGGGCGGAGGATGCGGTTAATCTCAGTTAAAGTGTTATCACGCATTGTCAGGTGTTCTATTACTTCTAGGCAGGTAACATAGTCGAATGTATTGTCGGGGTAAGGGATAGACTCCGAATCTAAATTGACCACCTTTTTTTCGTCTAGATCCACAGCGTCTTCAAGTGCTTCCGGGACGAAATCTATACCTGTGGCATGAATACTCGGTAATTTTTGTTTTGTTATCTCTGCAAGATAGCCATTGCCAGCCCCAATATCTATCCACCTATCAGGCTTAAAACTCACAAGTCTTTCGAGAGCTATTTTGTATCTGTGTTTTTCACGATACAGGGATTTGCGTTTATCAAGCCTTCTTTCCCATTCTTCTCGGTTGACTTCTTTAAGTGTTTGCATACTATTTATTGTACCGGACTCAGTAACTGTTTTGGATTTGAAAAATGTTTAATCAAACCTATATAAACCATCGTGTATTGTCAAGATATGTTTTTATTTTCCTGTCAGGTTCATTAGTAAATATAAATGAGGAGCTTATATTATAGAACGAATATGATAAGTGATCAGTTTCGTCAAGATCGCTGATAATTTGACATATCTTCTCATACATGAGGTTTTAATGCCCACATCCAGATTTGTTTTCCTGACATTTATCTTCGTTTTACTTCTGGCATTCTGTACTGCTAACGCAACTATAATTAACATCCCCGATGATTACTACTGGATTCAAGTCGGCATTGATTCCGCTGCATCTGGTGACACTATTCTAGTTCAACCCGGGACTTATCGCGAGACACTCGTTTTTCATGGAACAGGTATTACTCTTGCCAGCCTCTATCTATTAGATCCAAATTCGGAATATATCGAATCAACTATAATTGACGCAGCACGTCAACAAAGAGCTATGGATTTCCGGCAATCGGGAGATAGCGCAAGCGTGGTGTGTGGATTTACAATACGAAATGGGGGTACGAGTTATGGGGGAGGTGTGTACTGTGCTTTTTCCAGCCCAACATTACGTGATCTTGTTATAGAAAATTGTCAGACTTATCGAATGGGAGGAGGGGTATACTGCACACAGGAATCGAGACCGATGTTCATTAATGTGAAACTCTCCGGCAATGTCTCGCCTGTAGGTGGTGGAATCGGAATAGCCCATTCAGCACACCCGACATTAATAAACTGCGAGATTACCGGAAACACAGCTGATAGCACTGGAGGTGGTGTGTTCATAGGTCATGAGTTTGCTGCGATCACTACGGATGGTGTGTTGATTGCTGACAATAATGCAAGGTTTGGGGGTGGACTGTACATTACTGATTCGCCTGATATTATCCTGAAAAATGTTACAATTTGTAATAATAAATCCGAAAATGGCAATGGGATGTATCTGACACATGATTTCCAGACATGTAATGTGGAGCTTATCAACTCAATCGTATATTTTAATCAATTTCCAGCGGTTGTAATAACCGGTGACACTATTGATAATGGTACAATTCTTACAATCAGTTATAGTGATATCGAAGACAGGCTCGAAGGAATAATTGTAGAAGATAATGGTCATGTCATATGGTCACAGGGGAGTATTTATCGAGATCCGGATTTTCGTAATTTGGAAGACGAGGATTATTATTTAACAGCTGGGAGCCCATGTTTCGATTCAGGAGATCCAGAATCGCGAGAAGATCCTGATGGTTCACGGGCAGATATGGGAGCGTTTTTCTTTGACCGGAGGATAAATGATGTGCGATCCGAAAATGAGTCTTTTACACCCAACAGATTTGGCTTGCTTGCCGTTTATCCGAATCCATTCAACTCAGCTGCTACTTTAAGATATGAGCTGTCTGTCTCCTGTTCCATTTCTTTATATTTAGTTAATCCAATTGGACAGAATGTTTTAACCCTGTTTGATGGTTTCCATCAGAGTGGAATTCACCAAATGGAAATTAACGCCGAAAATATGGCTTCGGGCAGTTATGTGCTGAGAATGACTGACAAGGATCAAACAAGCGAAAGAAAACTGATTCTGATGGATTAAAAAGGATTTCTTTTAGGGGGGAGGTGAGCGGTACGGTTTGTTTCCCTCTCAATCAAAGAGGGAGACAAACCATATGATATTTCCGCGAAGGAGATAAATTACAATTAGAGACTATTTGGTCTTCTGAGCTTTTAGCATATCTCGTCCCTTCTTTGAAATCTCCCAGATGCCAGAGTCGGTTTCTTTCACTAAAAGACCTTTATCAATCAAGCTGACACGGATTTTATCAAACTTTATTTGCCATCTTGGAGTTTTAGGATGAGCTGCAGGCGGTTGTAGGTCAAACTTGTTGAAGGATTTCTCCATAATCTTGCCTACTGTTTTTATAACATCAGCTTTCTGAGTTGATCCTCCAATTTCTACTAATGACTTCAAGATAGGGATTGTGTAAGCGGAATTTGAAGTTAAAGTTCCTCTTGGAAGTCGCGGCTTTTTTGCTCTTTCAGAGCGAGCTTCCCTGGAGGTGGTTGACGGTTTAGCTTTTACAACCTTGGTTTGGCCGGAGAGAATCGCCCATTCAACTTTAAGTTCATTTAGTTTATCCATAAGTTTAGGTATGCTCGCTGCGCGTTCTAGCGGAATACGGGCTTTTTCAAAATCTCCATTTTCAATAGCCTGCATACCTTTTTTGGTAATACCCTTAATCTGATTCTTTAAGGCATTAATCAGGATTTTGAATGATTCGTCGACACTGAAATTGCTTTCATCATTCATGGGCTTAATCTCCCTATTTAATTCTTCTTTTTCAATTTTTTCAACTTCCTTAACTTCTGGAACTTTTTTATCTACTGAAACCGTCTGTTTTTTTGGTTTGGCTACAGTTTGCCTCTTTGCAGCTTTTGGTTTCGCTTTTGGAGGATCGAGCACTTGTATTACAGGCTCAGGCTCTTGGGGCGCTAAATTGATAATTTCGGGTTTGGGAACAGCTTTTGGAGTCTCTATTATTCGAGTTTGTAGTTCAGGTTCAGGCTCGTCCTTTGCTTCCATGGCTACTATTCGCTGCCGAATTGCATCCAAAATAGAGTTTGCCTCAGGAATTTTTTCTACAACTTCCTCAACTTGATTGGAACCAAACTCTTGAAGAATTGCCAGGTGCATTTCTTCTGTAACTGGTTGCATCTGGTTTCTGCTAATGTCATAGCCAAGATTGTCAAGATACTCCAACACACGACGTGTCGTAACCTTGAGCTCCATAGCAACTTCAAATATTCTCTTCATCTTCTTTAATCTTTTAAGGTGTAGCAGATTGTGTGATGTCTGCATATTCTAATTAACACATTCCTGCATCAGGCAAGTGTTACGGTACTAAATTGGAAAAGTTTATTAACTTGATAGCACACACAAGAAATCAAGTTAAAAACATCAATATTAAGCATAAAAACAGGTAAACAGAGTGAATTTGCGAATCCGGTGAAAGTTGTTCAGGCTGAATTAAATGTAAATCATTCATTTGAAAGAACCGCGAAAAAGTTTCAGATAATAAAAAATTTTGAAGTAATGGTTATGTATAACAGATAGAAAAAAGCTGAATTGGATTTTTCCTGCCGACAGAGAAATTCCATTATATTTATTGGATCTCTCTTTTACTGCCGTCTGATTGTTAATATACAACAATAGTAATTAATCAGGATCTAATTGTCAAGTAATAAACTGTTTATTTGATACATAATTGGACTAATATACTAAATAATTATAAGTTGTCGAATTACTACCTCTATGACTTCATGTCAGGGCAATGCAGAGCTCGAGCTTCGCCCTGACAAACACTTTTGAATTTATAGATTATTTTCCTCATCAGATTCAGGATGGAGTTCTTCCCATTCTTCTCGTGGCATTTTTCCTGTAATCCAAATCCAACTCATTGGATATTCACGAGGAGAGACGATAACGAAATAAAAATGCCATATGATGATGGCCGCCACTGCAAGTATCGCTTCATAAAAATGTACGACCTCACAAACTCGAACTACCCAGGCGGGGAGCCAACTCGTGGCAATTGCCGGGAACCACAACACGAGCCCGGTTATCGTCATCAGAACGGTGCCCCAGATTAATGCCCAATACTCAGCCTTTGCAGTGTAGTCAAACATCGCGAACCGTGGCCTTTCATGCTTGAAACCGAGATGATATCCAATATTCTCAATGGCGTGCTTAACATCTGGTAAAACAGGCAACATTGCCATGAATATCATTCTGCCTCTGCGAGTTACCATCAAATAATACATGTGGTAAAAAGATCCAGCAACCATGATAATAGCGAGAGCCCTGTGGGTGAGCCTTCTATTTTCTTCGTTGAGTCCTATTTCTGTTAATATGCGAACCCACCATGTTTCCGGGAAGCGAAGGGCGAATCCAGTGATCGCTAAACAAGTAAACGAGATAGCAAGTAACAGGTGTTGTACCACTTCCCGCTTATTCATCCTAACAATGGTAGGTTGATCGTGTACATGCTTGTAATGGTGTTTCAGATCATGGATGAAGAGAATCGCATTGTGAACAAACATTCCACCAAGAATTATTATAATAGCAATAATGTAAATTATCTTTACCCAGTCATGAACCATCATCTTATCTTGTGCGAGAACATGCGAGTAGCTCGCAGCAAAGTTTGCATTTGCCTTCGGATGGCATTTTCCACAAGTATTTACTACCTGTGTTGGATGTATTGAGGATGTCGAGTCCATCAAACTGCCGATGTCATGAGTATTGTGGCAATCTATACAGGAAGCGACAGCTGCGCCATCCCGCTTTACTGCCCATCCGTGGTAGCTATCTTTGTAGCTTTCAATAACACCTGATGGAAGACCGTATCGGGCTGCCATTTCTGGGTCTTCGTGACATTTGGCGCAGGTTTCACTGGCTTGCACGCCTGGATGTACTTTTGAGCGTGGGTCATCGATTTTAAAAATCAGGTGCTCATCATGACAATCTGTACAGCTTGGACTATCGGTAACACCATGCGCCAAAGCTCGACCATGAATTGAGTTTAGATATTCTTTTGATTCTTGAGCATGACATTTTCCACATGTAGAAGCCAGATTCTGCTTGTGAATCATGCTCGTCGGGGCTATTCCGGACTGCAGATCATGTATTCCATGACAATCCGTACAAACTGCTGATTGCTTATCCAATTTCCAATCGGCACCATGAATAGATTCTTTATATCTTGGCAGACTGATTGGCAATCTAACATAATCGGATGTGATTACCGCTTTGTCGGCATGACATTTCCCACAAGTGTTTGGGATTTCATGATGACTGACAGAGCTCGCCGGATTTGATGCGGGTAAGACATGGTGCCCTCCGTGACAGTCATTGCATGTAGCTGCGATGTTATCATTATGTAAACGCGCTAAACGATGCGCACTTGTCCGGTATTCAATTTCAATATCCTCGTGGCATGCGCCACAACCGAAATCTTTGCCTTTGGGTGCATCTGACATCTGATGACTCTTATGGCAGGAAAGGCAATTCATATCACCTTCTTCTATAAGATCCTCATGTACAGAACCACCAAAATCGTCGCCGGTTGTTTGGTGGCAGGTGACACACGCCTGAATGCTGCCTTCTGGAGGATGGGTAGCATGTACATCATGGCAGGCAACACAGGATATTGCACCTTCAAACTGTCCACCTTCGTGAATCTGATCCATTGCATCTGCATGGCAGCTTTTGCACAGATTATTTATTGCCCCTGTTGAAGGTGGTAATTCAGCGTTATGAGTCGGGTGACAACTTACACACCCCGGGCTGTTCTTCCCTGAAAGGGCTGCACTTGAGTGTTTACCTGAATCATAAAGGTCGGTTTCTGATTGGTGGCACTGACGGCAGGCATTTTCCGCAGATCTTAAATCAAGCGGCTGTATCGAATGAGAATTTCCATTTTTGCCATGGCAAATTATGCAATTCGGAGCATTTGTGCTTCCCGATTGATGGAGCTTGCCATGGATATTTTTATCAAAGCTGGCACCAGCTTCATCATGGCAAGAATTGCAATCTACTTCTCTGTATGATGCAAAGTGGGGAGTATCCTCATAATCTCCAGATTGGGTGTGGCAATCTGTGCAGGAAAGATCCTGGTGAACACTACCGGAAAATGAAGCCGCATTAACTCCAACTAATTTGCCCTTTTCTGACTCAAGTTCTATGTCTTCATGGCACCCGAGACAATCCTCATTCTCCGAGCCATAAATTGAAAAGGGAAACAGGATAACTACGGCTATGAAAAGAGAAAGCAAAATTGAATTGTATGAAGCTGAAGAGCAGAGATATTTCTGGTTCAATGTCCTTTTATCATTAGAGTCTAGGGCTGTTTTGTATTTCATTGTGAGCGTTTTGGCTTTAGGTTTTATCTTGAAAACAAAGTGTACTTTATGTGTACAATTTAATATAAGGATTGACTTTATTCTACAAAAGTTGATGAAAAGATCACAACATATAAAATTATGTCCCTTTTTTCACAATGTCGTCAATTGATACTTTTGAAGGAAGAAGAATTATGGTTAGTCATCTAATGGACATACTATGTTATTTATTATTTTTATTTTACGGAGATATTGAATAATCGCTCAGGTGTACTTCAAAACTTAGTTATAATCTACTAAATAGAGTTTTATCAATTCTAAATAAAAACTAAGTGGCAACAAAAACGCTGTTCTGATGATAGTTTTGTTGGAAACAATAAACCAATGGCAGTCGAGCCACACACTGTTTTCAAGCATCGTGCGAAGTGGTTTGAAGCGTCAAAAGAACATGAAATTCAGAGCAATAGGTGGGGTGACCTGAGTTTTTACAATAGTTAAGAGAATTGACCAAAAAGATTTGAACAAATTTACATCTGGAAGACTTAACATATAGAAGAGAAACAAGTTTTAGTTCATGCATAGCATTTTCTTATATTTCAGAAACAGTGGAGTTAAAATGAAATGGTATTATGTAGTGGGTTTGCTGCTCGTTTGTTTGGTAATGGTGTTTTATTTTTCGGATAGTGATGTAAAAACAAGGGATGTTGTCCGCCCGGAAAAGATTGTCAGCAAACGGGAAGTTATATACGATACAGACACCTATAAGAAACTGGCTGATCTCTGGGAGAAGTATAATAAAGTCTATCCATCGGAAGATGCATATGCAAATTGGATGTATGCTTTACGTTATGCAGGTTTTGAGAATTATCTCGATCTCGTAGACAAGGGGCTAAAAAAATATCCCGCTAACCCTGTACTTTTGTACCTCGCGAGTTTGAAGAAGCACGGTTCTACGGATAATGATATTGGCAGAATGCAACAGGAAATAGCAATAGCTATTGATCCGACTTATGTGGATCCTTGGTTTTCATTGATAATAAATTATATGATTCAAGGAGACGAGGAGAGGACTAATCTCGCGCTGAGGAATATTCTTGATGGTCATGCTATCACGGATGAGGTCATGGACTTCTCATATAATATGTTGCAAATTCTCGAACCCAACGCGATTTTAATAACAAATGGTGATAATGACACATACCCAGCTTGGATTTTAACGAGAATTCTGAATATCAGACCTGATGTAACAATAGTGAACAGGTCTTTATTAAACACTGAATGGTATCCTATTTATCTCATCGAGAGGGGGGTTCCTGAATTCATTACCGAACATTATCTAAAAGAATTGCGGGAGTTTTTGCCTATATACTACAAAGAGCAAAACCTGCAAACCCCTTCAGTTGGCCTTCCCAGTGACACCTTAATCACTATGGTTATACAGCGAGCTGTGAGGGAATTACGTCCTGTATATTTTGCAATAACCCTTACTCAAACAGACATCGTTAAACGATACTATCAGGCTGGTCGGTTTTTAGGTCTTGTAACCCTTGTTACCCCACCAATCAGGTCACATAAGGAAGATTTAGATCAATTAATCAAAATCTGGTTGAAAGAGTTTCGTACTGGTGGCATTGATAGTTGGCATCTTGTTCATGCAAAGGAGTCGGATGCCGGAAGGAAAATTGTAACTAATTATGCAGTTGGGATTTGGGAATTGAAAGATTCTATCACTGCCATGGTTCCTGAACTTCGGCAAGACCTTCTTAACTGGATGCATCTGCATGTTGAAACTTTATTACCTCTGGATTTTCGACGTCAATTCATGAATTGGTGGGGTCTAAAACCAACAGTTGATAATCACAATCGTTGTCCAGAACATGGCTCACCTAAATGACATCTGATTGGGAAAATCTGACTCGGGCAAAACATGGGGATGAGACTGCCTGGAAGGATCTTTCATGCAGTCATCAGAAGAGATTGATAAAGATGGCTATGTTGATAACTGGATCTGTCGCAGCAGCTAAGGATATTGTTCAAGAAACGTTTCTATATCTTGTAAAGTCTACCACCAGACATCAAAGCGGAAGTTTCAAAGCATATATCACTACAATTGCCTATCATCTCGCTTTAAAAGAAAAGAAAAGGCTGCACAGTGTAACTGAATTGGGAGAAACTGATCTTTCAGAACAATCACCTCAACCGTTGGAAACAGTCCTTCTAACAGAACGTGATTTACATATTGCAAAAACGATCAATTCACTTTCTGACGATCATCGAAATGTCTTAATCCTTCGCTTCTATGGTGATCACAGCTATGAAGATATAGCAGAAATTACCAAACAGCCGATAGGGACAGTAAAATCGCGTATATTTTACGCAGTAAAAAAATGCCGGGAAGTACTCAAGCAGAAAGGAATCATATAATGGAACATCCAACAGAAGATAAATTACTTGGGCTCGAGCTGGAATTGCTCGATGCAGAAGAGAAACAACGAATTAGGGAACATATTAGGGAATGCAAAAAATGTGAAATGAGGTTCAGCAAGGTAGTAGCTGATACTCAAATCCTCGGTAGTATTGATCCTGAAATAGTGTTGCCGATATATGATTATCCTGATATTGATAAGCACTCATTTAGAGCCATTCTCAGGTTTGCAGCCGTGCTGTTGATCGGATTTATAATAGGGTATGGTACGTCACTCTTTTCGCGACCAGTATGTAACAATGTTGTCCCACAATACTTGAAGACGAAGCCTGTAGAGCAACCGATGTTTCAGTTTACTTCAACCGAAGTAGTGGACCTGTAGGGGTTGAATATTTTTAACCGTTTTTACCCATCAGGATCAATGTAAAATTTTAAGATTGAAAATGTTTCAACCACTTTTACTAATACTGCCACCGAGATGTTGGAAAACATTACCCCGATGTTATTCTGGGTTTATCGTTGTTCTTCTGAATGTAGAGAAAAATTAAGGGTTGAAAATATTCAACACCTATGGAGCATTTTAATGAAACCTCAATTTACAGATATTTCGCCCTCTTGCAAAATTATATAATAATGTTATAGGTTTTTGCTCAAATCTAACGTATGTTTTTGTGTGACCTAAGCCGGAAGATAGATTTACCGGCTGAAACCATCGATACCCATAGATTTGGTGCTTAACTTTACAGGTGCTCTGTAGACACAATTTGGTCCTCACGAGTTTTTCCGTATCGCGTACCCACCTAAGAAACTTTTTTACCAGCTAAAACCAATAGCAAGTATTACATAGTTATGGGAAGAATGGCTTCTGAGCATCGACGATGATGCCGGCACCGGCGCTGTTTGCGCTGTTACCCATAATTTTGGAAAATACATGACTGACGATTGTATCACTCTGCCCGATTTTGAGAGCTTCGGGTTAGATTCTTCACTACTTAACGCAATAAAAGACCTTGGTTACGTAAGTCCGACCAGCATTCAGGAACAGGTAATTTCACCGATGCTGGAGAGACGTGATTTGTTAGGTCAAGCGCAAACCGGGACTGGAAAAACAGCCGCCTTTGCACTTCCTCTGTTAAATCATCTTGATATAAAAAACCGCAAACTGCAAGTACTTATCCTTACTCCGACTCGAGAGCTGGCAATACAGGTCTGTGATCACATTGGGAAATTTGCGAAATATATGTATGGGGTTAATATTCTTCCTGTATACGGCGGTGCTAGTATGGGTGAGCAGCTTCGAGCACTTAAAAAAGGTGTCCACATCGTTGTTGGCACACCTGGGCGTGTAATGGACCACATGCGTCGAGGTACCTTAAAACTGGATACTCTCAGCAGCATTGTTCTTGATGAGGCTGACGAAATGTTGAATATGGGATTTCAGGAAGATGTGGATTGGATTCTCGAACGAGCACCTGAAAAACGCCATATGTCACTATTCTCAGCAACAATTCCCCCAGCTATTAGGCGGATTGCTAAAAGATTTATGGATGAACCGCGCGAGATTACAATTGGCACAAAAACAACTACGGCATCTACAATTCACCAACGCTACTGGATGATCAGGGGTTTAAATAAGCTCGATGGTCTCTCTCGTATCCTTGAGGCAGAAGAACATGACGGGGTGATAGTATTTACACGTACCAAGGCAGCAACAGTCGATTTAGCGCAAAAACTTGAGGACCGGGGATTCAGTGTCGCACCGTTAAACGGCGACATTCCCCAGCATATGCGTGAGCAGACAGTTGACCGTTTAAAAGCGGGTCGGATTGACATTCTTGTTGCAACTGATGTCGCAGCCAGAGGGTTGGATGTTGACCGCATCAGCCATGTGATAAATTATGACGCACCGCATGATGTGGAGGCATATATTCATCGTGTTGGTAGAACCGGTCGAGCCGGACGTAACGGAGAAGCAATTATTTTCGTTTCATCACGTGAACGCGGTTTATTGCGAACGATTGAGAAATCGACCCGGCAAAGAATATCGGAACTCGAGTTGCCTAAACCCAAACAGATAAACGATCAAAGGATCTCAACGTTTAAAGCTAAAATTGCCGACAAGATAAAAAATGGCAAACTTGATTTATTCAAGAAGATAGCTCAGGAAATGCAGATCGAGAGTGATTTTGATCCAATTGATATCGCTGCTGCTGCTGCATGTATGTTCCAGGGCTCCCAGCCGTTACTCCTCCCGGAGAAGGATATTCCGATCAGGGGCGACTATAGAGATAGTTCCTTTAAACGCAACCCAAGAGAGGGGTCGGGCAGACGAAGGGTAAGAGAAGGTTCGGGCAGGGGAAAAGGAAGAGAGATTTCGTACAGCAGTAGTACAAACGAAATCCAGTTTAAAGATAAACCGAAATCTCCGAACTCTGAAAAACGTTATGCAAAAAGAGATTCTTCGAAAGAACGTAATGTCGATTACAAAGTAGCTTCTTACCGGGTTGAAGTAGGTCTCACTCACGGTCTCAAAGCTGGAAACCTCGTTGGTGCCATTGCTAATGAAGCCGGATTAGATGGCAAATACATCGGTAGAATTGATATTCAGGACGAATACAGCACCGTTGATCTCCCGGACGGAATGCCATCAGAGACAATGTATGAACTAAAAAGAGTCAGAGTTGCTGGACAGCAATTGCGCATAACCCTGAACTCGGGCAAGCATCGTCGTGGAAAAAAAGCAGGTGAATCCCGTAAAAACAGGAAGCGTGATCGTATGAGTAAAGGTCGAACTGAGCAAACAGCTTCTTAAGAATTGTAAACACCCATATTTCTTCCCCCTAGCAATGTAAGGGGGAAGAAATATGAGAAGTAGGTCGGAATCTCGTTCCGACGAAACGCGCCAAGATCGGAAAAATTAACTTGTCGTAAAATGTTTCCGACATATGACTCTTCAGGGATTTTTTCTCTTACTTCAATAACGTAACAAATCGAGATGTCTTGAAATTACCAGATTCCATCCGGATGATGTAATTCCCTGACACGACATTTGCAGCCTTCCATGAAATTGAATGCACCCCAGCTTTGTACTCAACATCACTTATCACATCAACCAATCTCCCTTCAAGATCGAATACACCGATCATGACATTCGCAGCCTCTGGCAGCCCGAAGTTTAACTGTACTACAGCATTAAACGGATTCGGATATGCTTCTGACAGGAAGAACTCATCTGGAGTCTGGGTCTCGAACGCTATTTCAAGAACCGACAATCCATCCTTTTCGTAAGCGAGACCTGAACCGGACTTAACGACAACGGAGGTTAGATCGAGTTCGATATCATTTCCTGAGTTTACCAATCGTAATGTAAACTCTTCCATGGGCAGCATTCCATCCACTTCTTTTGTTGAGAGGTCATCTCCCCAGACGGCTAGACCGCAGCGACCCTGGACATCCACAACCCCAGACCCCACCAATCTTCCCGTAGTGGAGAATGCAGAAATATTATCTCCGCCAGAAACATTTTTACAGAGAATGCCATTAATCAGCACACTCATGTTCTGACCTGTCGGTGTGATCTCCAGATGTGTTTGTGAAGAATGACTTGGCTGGATAGAGGCAACTTCCTCACCTTCAGCAGGATACACCAGCACTCCGGCTTGTTCGACCTTGACCTGATACCCCTGTGTTTCCCGCCAGGGAGGCATATTGGAAAACTCCTCAGAGGGAGCCATAAACCTGCCCAGAGCATCTTTGGCGATTTGCAAATTATCAAGAATAGATGACAGTACGTAATAGTCAGGCGCACCCGCATCCAGTTCAAAGGTTGGCAAGTAGGCAACAATGTTCCATTGCCGGTGAAGAGGTATTTCAGTATCGGCAGGAATAGGAATTCCTGAGTAGACCGCCTCACACTCCTCAATGACTTTTATCTGATATCCCTCAGTAGGTTGCCATGTCTCAATATTATTAAAGCCTCCCCAACCGGGGACGTAGAATCGACCAACCTGATCCTTCATTAACTCAATTCGATGATTATCCTCGTCTACTCGAAGTTGATCGGTCATCAGTATAATATCAGGACCTTCCTCTCCACTCCAAAACTCCTGACCCGGAACCACATTGATGGAAATTATGTTCCAACCTGCATTCATGGGAACCGACAGCTCTCTTCCCAATCCAACTCCAGTTAGTTCGACATAAGCGAAATCGTTTTGTGGATCGTTTGTGGTGAAATATATTAGCCCCTCAATTGCACCCAATTCGATAGGTGCAAATGTAACGTTGACTACCGCTTCTTCATCTGGAGTGATTGTGATTTCTTCTTCAAAATCAGAGTAAAAATTATCTGATTCAATTTCAATATTAGAAATAATCAGATCGGCTTCCCCAACATTGACGATGGAAAACCCGAAAGCCTCATCCTCACCAATCACGATTTCCCCAAAGTCGTGATCTTCAGGGTCCACCGCAAACTGAGCTTCTGGTGCAGCGAATGCACTAAGCTCAAATACAGAAAATCCGTTATTTACCCAAAAAACCGGCCCATTAATAACGGTAATTTCAACATTATCAATCTCGCTTTGAGCAGAATAATCCCAGAAGCGAAATGAAATCTCTTCCTCGTTTCTAAATCCCTCAACAACATCTTGAGTTCCTAGGTCATCTCCAAATGCTGACAAGCCAACCGGAAATTCTTCTTCAAAAATACTGGAGCCCGTACATAGTCCATTCGGAGTAAAGACTCCGATTTCATCGAGTTCTACTAGAAGCTCTTCGTCAAGAAGGGCCTCGGTTATCAAGATAGAATGATTATCAGCAGTAATTTCCCACTCAAAATGAGGTTCCTGGTTACCAATGCCGATTCCGCTCAGGTGAACTTCAAACGGTTCTTCAATCTCGTCACAAATAACATTAAACGTAGCCAGTTTCTCACCCGGAGATTGAGGAGCAAATCCGACAAATATATTCACATCTTCACCAACAGCGATTACAAATCCTTCTTCGAACTCATGCCAGAATTCCTCTGCATCTGCACCTGTGAAGAACATATTACTAATGGTGCAGTCCTCCTGTCCGATATTGGCAACATTGAACCTAATCGCTATCCTTTGACCAACCTCAACATCAGGCATGCGATATTCCAAGATTTCGAATTGTAATAGGTGATCAACCTCCTCCACGACAGCTGTAAGATTTACGACTACAAAGCCATTCGCCACCCACCTGCCATCACCTTGTATATATTCAGCGTCAGCTACAAATTCCTCTTCAGCGGAACTGTCCCAAAATCTGAAACTTAAAGGTTCATTAATATGAAAAGCAATATTTTCGCCTTCATCCGCCCCCCAAGCCGCTATGCCAATAGGTTCATCAGGAAAATCTTCAGGGATTACTGTTGACCCCGCACATATACCTCGAGGTGTAAAGACACCAATTTCGTCATCTGCAACGAGACTGTTTCCGTCAATTGCTGCTTCCAGGATTAATATTGACATGTTGGTATCGGTTTGGTCAAACTCGAAATGTTCTTGAGCTTGAACAGGACAGAAAGACAGGACTGAAAAAAACAGCAGAAATACAACGGTTTTTTTTAACATATTCTTCTCCAAATCATAAATGTTCAACTTGTAGAAATCCGTGGGATTTTGAACCCGCTAAAGGTTTAAGGAACAATTGCCAAACTGGAACCAACCAGTTCAGCAATTGCACGGTGTATCTGAATTGTCACCTATCTATTTCAGCAATGTCACAAGTTGGGAAGTCTTAAAATTACCCGACTCCATCCGGATGAGGTAACTCCCTGAAACGACATTAACCGCATTCCAGGAAATTGAATGCAACCCAGCTTTGTATTCAACATCACTTATCACATCAACCAATCTCCCTTGAAGGTCAAAAACGTTGATCATAACGTTCGCAGCTTCAGGTAGTCCGAAGTTTAACTGCACAACTGCGTTAAACGGATTCGGATATGCTTCAGACAAGAAATACTTGTCTGGAGTATGGGTTTCAAAAGCTATCTCAAGAACGGACAATCCGTCTTTCTCGTACACAAGACCTGAACCGGATTTAACGACAATGGAGGTTAGATCGAGTTCGATATCATTTCCTGAGTTCACCAACCTTAAAGTAAACTCTTCCCCGGGCAGCATTCCATCCACTTCTTTTGTTGAGAGGTCATCTCCCCAGACGGCGAGACCGCAACGACCCTGATCATCTACAACTCCGGAGCCCACCAATCTTCCCATAGTGGAGAATGCTGAAATATTATCTCCGCCAGAAACATTTTTACAGAGAATGCCATTAATCAGCACACTCATGTTCTGACCTGTCGGTGTGATCTCCAGATGTGTTTGTGAAGAATGACTTGGCTGGATAGAGGCAACTTCCTCATCTTCAACAGGATACACCAGCACTCCGGCTTGTTCGACCTTGACCTGATACCCCTGTGTTTCCCGCCAGGGAGGCATATTGGAAAACTCCTCAGAGGGAGCCATAAACCTGCCCAGAGCATCTTTGGCGATTTGCAAATTATCAAGAATAGATGACAGTACGTAATAGTCAGGCGCACCCGCATCCAGTTCAAAGGTTGGCAAGTAGGCAACAATGTTCCATTGCCGGTGGAGAGGTATTTCAGTATCGGCAGGAATAGGAATTCCTGAGTAGACCGCCTCACACTCCTCAATGACTTTTATCTGATATCCCTCAGTAGGTTGCCATGTCTCAATATTATTAAAGCCTCCCCAACCGGGGACGTAGAATCGACCAAACTGATCCTTCATTAACTCAATCCGATGATTATCCTCGTCTACTCGAAGTTGATCGGTCATCAGTATAATATCAGGACCTTCCTCTCCACTCCAAAACTCCTGACCCGGAACCACATTGATGGAAATTATATTCCAACCTGCCGTCATAGGAACGGTCAGCTCTCTTCCAAGTCCAGTTCCAGTTAACTCTACATAGATGAACTCGTTTTGTGGGTCGTTTGTGGTGAAATATATCAGTCCTTCGACCGCACCGAGTTCAATTGGGGCAAAAGTGATGTTTACTACTGCTTCTTCCCCAGGAGTGATTGTTATTCCTTCTTCAAAATCAGAGTAAAAATTATCCGATTCAATCGCAATATCAGAAATAATTAAATCAGCTTCACCAACATTTCCGACTGTAAACCCGAAAACCTCATCCTCACCGATCACAATTTCCCCAAAGTCATGATCGCCGGGATCAACTGCAAATTCAGGTTCTGGTGCAGCGAATGCCGCGAGTTCAACCACTAAGAATCCATTTGCAGCATATACAAGATCCCCATTAACCGCATTAGCTTCAACAACTTCAATTTCTAATTGTTGCGAGAAATCCCAGTAGTGAAAACTTAGGTCTTCTCCTGCTCTGAATCCGTTGGGAGGCTGCTCACCTTGTTCTGCTCCCCATGCAGCTAATCCGACTGGAAAATCTTCATCTAAAATTCTGCCACCAGCGCATAAACCAGCAGGAGTAAAAACACCGATTTCATCGCCATTTACCAGCAACTCTTCATCAAGAAAAGCTTCTGTTACAATAATTGATTGATTAGCATCGGTTAAAGCCCACTCAAAGTGAGGTTCCTGATTTCCAATGGCCTCACCACGTAAATCAATTCCAATTGGTTCTTCAATTTCAGCGCATACGATATTCAAGGTTGCAAGCTTTTCACCAGGTGATTGAGGGGCAAATGTTATGACAATATCCGCTTCTTCATCCGGTTCTAATACAAACTCCCCTTCAAAGTCATGTCCGAAATCTTCGGCACCCTCCCCTTCAATGAACACATTACTAATGGTGCAGTCTTCCTCACCTTCATTTACGATACTCACTATAAATTCCTCAATCTCACCAACCTCCAATTCGGCTTCGATTGACATAGGATCGCAGACTAAAACGAAATTACCTCCACCCCCTCCACCCATTATTGCTGTCAGATGGATGACGGCAAAACCATTTGGTTGCCATAATCTCTCACCAACATCAAAATTTACATCAGATTCATATTCAGTCTCTGTGGATAAATCCCAAATTCTAAATGCCATCGGTTGATTTCGCAGGAATCCATTGTTTTGACCCTGTTCAGATCCCCATGCAGCAAGGCCTGCGGCGTCTCCATTGGCGAAATCTTCATTGATAAGAACACCACCGGCACATAAGTTGTTCTCTGTAAAGACACCTATTTCATCGCCTTCAGCCAGAGGATCACCCTCAATTGTGGCGGTGAGGATAAGTATTGACATGGTAACATCTGTGATTTCAAACTCGAAATGTTCTTGGGCTTGAACGGAACTGAAAGATAGGACAGCAAAAAACAGCAGAAATACAACAGTTGGTTTAAACATCTTCTTCTCCTGGTCATAAATTGTGTTGATCTGCGGATATTGGCGAGCATCTTTGCTCGCATGGGGTTTAATTGGAGTTAGTTTAATTTTTAACCTGCTACGGACAGGTTAAGTAAATATAAGTACCTTTGGCGTCAAACTCAACACAATAGCACCTACTTTATTAAAAACTGCTCTTGAATTTCGGTTGATGTTTGGGATAGTGATTATCGTGGATTAAGTTACCTCTATTGAACACTAAGAAATTAATAGAGGATTACTCATGCTTTCAAAAACTGACTTACTCGAAGCGATACTTCAGGAGTGCGACATTTGCATTCACCTTTATGGGAAGATTCCCGAAGGAGGGCTTGAGTATCGGCCTTCGTCGGAGCAGAGAAACACTCTGGAGCTGCTCAGGTATATCTCATTTTGTGGACTTGGGTTTGCCAGTGCGATGATTGATGGATCATGGGAAGGTTACTCCGAGATAGCCGGTAAGGCGGAGATGCTTGAACCAGACAATTTCCCTGCTGCAATGGAAGAACAGAAAAAAAGATTGTCCGAGGTTTTTAATAATCTCTCAGATGAAGATTTTGCTGACAAAGAAGCAACTCTGCCCTGGGGTAATACGGTGAAGCTCTGCCGGGCTCTGCTCGACATTTCATATCGGGTTCTCTCCGGATACCGCATGCAGCTTTTCCTCTATGTTAAAGCAGCCGGAAATCACGATATTGGGACACCAAATTGCTGGGCGGGTGCGGATGCGCAGATGGAGTAAGAGAGAACAGTAGCACACGCCTCTGTGCGTGTGTAATCCTCCCTGATGGGAAAACATATATTGATACGCAGACAGAGACGTATACGCTACTGATCAGTAGTAGTAAAATTTTGAACCTGGAAACAAAAAAATGCTAAAACAAAATTTGTCCGACATCAAAGGATTTCTCGAACACAAAAGACTGGCTATGATTGGTGTTTCGAGAAACAAGAAGCACTTCAGCCGCAATTTAATGGCTGGCATGATCAAAGCTGGATATGATATAATCCCCGTCAACCACTATGGCGATGAACTTGACGGTCAGCAAAGTGTAACAAAAATAAGCAAAATCGATCCTCCCATTGATAGCGTAATTATCATGTTGAAAAAAGAACTGGCTTTAAATGCTCTCCGGGATTGCAACCGAGCCGGTGTGAAGAACGCATGGATTTATGGTATGCGAGGATCGGCAGATGTTGACCAGAAAGCCATTGATTTCTGCGAGCAGCACGCCATCAACCTCGTCGCTGGATATTGCCCTTACATGTTTATGGAAAAGTCCGGTCTGCCACACAGAATCCACGGATTAATTTGGAAAGTTATAGGTTTATATCCAGTTAAAAATTGATTATCGCTGTTGATTGTTGAAATGTCTCACTTCTTCTCAGATTTTTCAGATATTACCTATATTTTAAAATATAAAATACCTCCACTTCGTAAAACATCTAAGACTTAACCGCCTGTCGTTACTTTCATCTGGTAAGATGCTGTACTGTCCTACTTAAACGATCTCATCTAAATGCAATGAACGCCGGGATGTTACTCAACACAAGCCGACTTACAAAATGGAGCTTTTATGCTTAAGTTTTACGATTTTCTCAAGAACTCAATGTCTAAGATTGTTATTCCGATGTTAATGATTGCTATAATCCTCATTACATTGTCCTCAAAAGCAGATGCATACCCTCGAAAAGTGTTGTTTGAAGATTTCACATCGACAACATGTCCACCTTGTGCTGCCTTCGCGGCTGACCTTGAACGGGCACTTGAGCAAGTTGGGGATGATGTGGTTCCTATTGGCATGCACATGAGTTGGCCAGCACCTGGCAACGATCCTTGGTATCTTGATAACCCGGCTGACAACAATGGCAGACGAGGCTATTATGGTGTTGGTGGTATACCCATGTTCTTCATTGATGGAGTGCAGTATAATGGATCGCGTTCCATAGGGGCTATAACAAATGCTATTAATCAACGGGCACAGGTAAATGCGCCGATAGCTCTCGAAATTGAAGGCTCCTTTATAAATGGTAACCTCGTTGTAGATGCGACCGTTACATCAGAAGATAACCTGCAAAATCTGACCCTGGAAGTTGCAATTGTTGAGGAATACATGTACTATGCTGGTGCTACCCAACAGCGTGATCACTATGACAGCATGGTGAAAATGGTGCCGGACTTTCGAGGCACTTCCTTTAACATCAGTGCCGATGAAACACAAGAATTTCACCTTGAGTTGGACATGGATGGTGTTGGCTGGCATGAACTCGATGTAAGTAACCTCATACTTATTGCATTTGTGCAGGGTTCAAACCACACGGTATACCAATCACAGAATCGATTTTTCCCGGCTATTCAAGTTCTGAATTGGGATGTTGTTGACGAGATTGATGGGGATGGTGATGGTCGTGCTGAGCCCGGTGAAACAGCCGGTTTAGTTATTACTGTTGAAAACGGTCCAAATCGCGGTTCAATCGAAAATGTGACAATGTCTGTCGTTTGTGAAGATGAACAGATTGAAATTATCTCCAACGACTTTTTCATTGAGAACATTGACGGCGATGAATCTGCAAGTAATGTAGATTCCCCATTCCAATTTCGTGTATCTGAGGATTTGATCCCGCATCCGGTGACATTTTCTGTTGAATTGACAGATGAGGATGGTGGCGTTCTAACCGGAGGTGATTTTACATTTACTGTTGGCTGGACTCCATTTTTGGTTATAGATGCTGCAAACGACCGGATCGCAACCGATGCCTTAATGGAAAATTTTGACACCGATGAACTGCCTTTTGTCGATAGATTTGTTCACTCTGAAGAAAATGCGATTTCATTCGAAACTATTGTAAACTATCCCGCAATTCTCTGGCACACATTCAATCAACGGAGTCCTGTAATAACAGAAGAAGAGGAAGCTGCGGTTATGGAATATCTTGATCAGGGTGGTCTTGTGGTATTCAGTAGCATGTCATTTGTTATGGACAGATCAGGGAGCCCTTTGATGAGCGAGTATTTCGGTGCAGAATTGCATAACGAAACCACTGCACAGAAACGGGTAAGAGGAGTTGAAGGTGACCAGCATTTTAACGGTGATTACTACATTGCCGGTGGTGATGGAAGAAACGGCGGTGCGGGAGATCCATCCTACAATCCGACAATCAACGCCCTTGAAGGATCAAGAGTTGTTCTTGAAAGATCTCACAACGGACAGCAATACGGACCTGCAGGTGTGGTTCATACAACTGAAAACTATCGAACCTTGCTGTTGTCATTCCCGATAGAATCCGTTGAAGGTCATTTGGGCAGTAATCCCAGAAGTGACTTGATAAACGCAATTTGGGACTGGAGTATTAATCCTAACAGCTCACCATTTGAAGAAAAGCCGACTCCAGAAATTTTCAGCCTTGATCCGGCATTCCCAAATCCGTTTAATTCGCAGTTCGTTGCTCCGTTTTCGCTGAGTAAACCAGGGCACGTTTCCCTGACATTGTTTGATATGTCAGGCGCGGAAGTTTCCCAACTGGTCAGCGGAAATTTCACAGCGGGTAACCATCGCGCAGTATTTAATGCTGGTAACTCTGCCATATCGAGCGGAATCTATTTCCTGCAGTTGGAATCGAACAATCAGGTAACCGGGCAGAAGATACTCTATCTGAGGTAACTTTTCGGTAATCAGGTTAAGTGGTACTACAGCGGGTCGGTTTTAATCGTCCCGCTGTATTTTTTTTTGGTTGAGGGTTGAAAATGTTCAACCCCTACGGGTAAATTGCCTTATCATTCCTAACCGCAAAAAGGAAAAATTGAGCAAGATAAACATCTCCCTGAAATCAGCAAAAAGACTTGCACTGAACACCCAGTTACCAGAAAGTAGAACAGCATTCGCAAAGGGGAAAAAGGGCGTTTTGCAAATCTTTGAAAGCCTCGGATACGTCCAGATAGACACCATCTCAGTAATCACTCGGGCTCATCATCACACCATATGGACAAGGTGTCCAGATTATTCTGAAGAGATACTGACCGAACTGCAATCAGTTGACAGAACTGTGTTTGAGTATTGGGGACATGCGATGTCCTATCTGCCAATGTCGGACTATCGTTTCTACGTACCACAGATGAAACGTTTCCATGATCCATACGGCAAATGGGAGAAAGAGCGGCTTGCTAAATACGGACATTTGATGAAACCTGCCCTTGACCGCATTCGCGCGGAGGGACCTCTTAGCTCAAAAGACTTTGAAGGCATTCCCGTTTCCGCTCGCAAGATGTGGGAAAACCCCAAGCCGTATAAGGCAGCACTTGAGATGCTCTTCTGGCAGGGAGAAATTATGGTTTCAGAACGGAGGAATTTTCAAAGAGTATTCGACCTGACCGAAAGAGTACTTCCCGATAATATCGATTTGACCGTTCCAACCGAACAGGAACTCGGTGAATTCTCGGTAAAACGAGCTCTCCAGGCATTCGGAATTGCTCGTGAGAAAGAAATTCTCAACCATATTTATGCTGCAAAAAAAGAGACTATCAAGAAGTCACTTAATGAATTGGTTGAGTCCGGTGAAGTCGTCAGGGTCGAAGTGATGGGTGTCGATAAACCAGAGTATTTTGCTTTTGCAGGACTATTCAACTCACCCCCAAAACCCAAAAAGAGATCAAGAAGTGTTTACATCCTCTCGCCTTTCGACAATCTTGTTATCCACCGGGAACGGATTCAACGCCTATTCGGTTTTGAATACACAATAGAATGTTACGTCCCGGCTGCGAAGCGAGTGTACGGGTATTTTGTATTACCGATTCTATGGGGTGATGATTTTGTGGGCAGGATGGATGCCAAAGCAGATCGAAAAAAGAAAACTTTAATTGTTCGGAATCTTGTGTTTGAGGAGGGATTTGACAAGTTTGATTCGTTCTTACCAGGGTTTGATGATAAACTGAGGGCATTTTCAGACTTTAACGGCTGTGAAAAGATTGTGTTTGAGAAGGTCACGCCAGCGAAATTGAAGTCTGAACTGTGGTAGGTCGGAAACTTTTTTAGGGCGATTTTTTCTCGAACGTCAGGATTATTATTAGAATTCGATTCCGATATATGCCATTTGTTTTCTCAATAATTTCTTTATATATTTTTACATAATCATTTTCAGAAATTTATGCATCGCTGGTCGAACCTGATTCGACTCAGCTAAAAATAGTAGTAGATTTGATACGCTTTGATAGAACATTTTTAGGAGAGTGAATCATGAAGACAGTAATTAGTTATTTCTTGTTTTTATTCGCGTTTAGTTTCGTTAATCCAGGTTTTTCTACAATCCTCAACGTTCCAGACGATCACGAGGATATTCGATCCGCCATTGAAGCTACCGAAGATGGTGACACCGTTCTGGTGCAACCCGGTACCTACCCAGAATTCATCAGGTTTCCCAACAGATCAGTTACTCTGGCAAGCCTTTTCCTGACAACTGGCGATCCTGCATATATGGATTCTACAGTTTTGACAGGAAACGGGCACAATTCAGTAGTGCAATTCATAGGTCTCGAAGCTGTCTCAATTTTTACCGGATTCTCAATAACCAACGGTAACGCTGCCGATGGAGGAGGAGTTTTGGTCAGAGGATCATCTCCAATTCTAACGGATTTGAAAGTATTCGGAAATACCTCCTCCGGAAACGGGGGTGGACTATATGCAGTTCAATCGGATTCTTTAGTTGTTAGGGATTGTATTTTCTCAGATAATACTTGTGATGAAAATGGAGGAGGGGTTGGAATTTTTCAAGGTAATGCAACACTCACTAATGTTGAAATATTTCAAAATGAAAGCAGTTGTGGAGGTGGTGGTGGTAGTCCTGGTGGAGGAGGAATAAGCATACTTCAAGCAGAGGGTCATGTTGAATTTGTAGATGGAAAGATTTACGAAAATACCTCTTTAGCAGGTGGCGGAATTAATATGTCTTGCGGATCCACTGCATCTTTCAGAAATGTC
>JABGPL010000041.1 GCA_018644935.1 Calditrichota bacterium
CAAATAATAGAAACCAGCTTCACCCTTGAATTGGCAATAATCAATGACAGGGCTTGCGGCAAAAACTCCTGTAGCCCCAAAAACCAGCAGCACCGCGATACCTGCAATCAAAACTCTGTAACGGGTGCTATTCATCTTTAGTATTTTCATCCGTTCTTTCCAGTTTTACAGACACAATATGAGATGATCCATCCTCATTTAATGTTACACCAATTAAATTGTCAGCGGCAGTCATCGTTCGTTTGTTGTGAGTTATCACAAGGTATTGTGTATTATCAGAAAACTCTTTAACAAGCCTGTTAAAACGTCCGATGTTAGCATCATCAAGTGGTGCATCAACCTCATCCAGAATACAGAACGGACTCGGTCTCACTTGATATATTGCAAATAGAAGTGCTATTGCAGTTAATGCTTTTTCACCTCCAGACAACATCGAGAGTGATTGCAGCTTTTTCATCGTCGGTGTTGCAAGAATTATAATATCCGCTTCAAGCGGATCTTCACCTTCGAGCTGAATTCGTGCTTCCCCACCCTCAAACAAACGCCTGAATAATCGTTGAAAGTTAATGTTTATCTGGTCAAAAGTCTCTCTAAAACGGCGACGAGCTTCTGTATTAATCCTGTCAATTGTCTCTTCGAGGACTTCAATTCCGTTTTCAAGATCCAGTTTCTGATCTCGGAGGAATAAATACCGCTCTTCAACTGCTTTGAGTTCCTCAAGAGCGAGCATGTTTACCGGACCAATAGAACTGATTCTGGTGCGAATTTTCTCCGCAGATAAATTTACATATCCCAGTGGTTCCAGCTCTTTCAGTGCATTATCTACCGTTTCTTTGTGAACCGTAATTGGTGAGACGTGCGCTTCTTCTTCCAGTCTACGGTCTACTTCACGCAATCGTTCTCTGAGCCCAATGACGTGGCCTTCAATCGTGCTACGCGCTTCGAGAAGTTCACGTTGCCTTAGATTTAAGTTTCTAAGGCTATCCTTCATCTCATCCCGCTCCTTTCGTAAGGCAACTTTCTCTGAATTGAGCTTAGCAATCGACTCGGCACTTTTGACTTTTTCTTTTCGCGTAAGAACCTGCTGGCCTTCTATATTTACAACAGCTTTTCGAACGCGATCTAGCTCTATGTCATTGTTTGCCATCTTGGCTTGTTGAGCAGCAATATCTGCCTCAAGCTGTTGAGACATTCGCTCAAAGCGTTCTACAGCCTTCCTTCCATTATTTAAACGCTCCAACCTCTGAGATTTCTCCGCAGAAACTTGTGCTCTTTTTTCAGCAGCCTGAATTCTGGAATATTCAATTTGTTGTAATGCTCCAACGGCCTCTTTATGTTTTGATTCAGCTTCCGTAACCGCAAGTTCTAAAACTTCTGTTTTTTCATTATATTGATTTGAATCGAACGCATCCAGAGTCTCCTTCTGGTACCGGTTCAGTTCGGAAACTAATTCATTAAGTCGTGCTGCTTTTCTCTCGATCTCAGCATTGAACCTTGCAATCATTCTTTCTGTCTCAGCAGATTTATCTTCCTGCTTTCTTAATTGATTGCGATGATTTTTAAAACTCTCTTCGGATTTGCTTAGTGCGGAACTATTTGTCTGTACCTGTATCTTAGCTTCCTCAGCCAGGTTTTGTACGCTTTTCAGGTTTTTTTCGAGTTCAGTTAATCTCGATGACCAACCTATCTGCATTGCATCAGGGTCCAACTGACCTGCATGAAACACCCCGTCAGGATCAAGGCATTCACCATCAGGAGTGATGAGCCTGAGTTTGTTCTCGGATGCCCACCCTGACATATCTCTTTGATTTTCGCGATCAGAAACTAACACAACATCACAAAGCCTGTTTCGTAAAAAATCACCAAGTTCATCTTGATTTAATATCAAACTGCTTATAAATTGACAACCCGAAAATTCCTCTGGAATTTCAACGTTCAATCCATTTACACATTTTGATGAACCATTCGATCCAGGAAAACGCATAATCGCATTTTCCCTCTTATCAAATTTTTCTGAAACTTGAAACACCCCAGCCAAATCTTCAATATCGAGCGCATCAAGCACCGGTCTCAATCCCGCGGCAATAGCTGCGCGATGTTCAGGGTTTGATTGAATACGTTCACCAAGGGAGATGAGGTTCTTTTCCTTTGCCACCTTTTTTAGAGCTTTGGGCAATGCAAAAGATGCAGATGCTCTGGCGCGGTGCGAGTTGAGTGCTCCTCTTGCCGCATCAACCTTAGCAGATGCCTGAGCTTTTGTGGAAAGTGCCGAAGCATGTTCCTCGCGAAGTAATTCCAATTCTTTCGACTCTGATATCAGCAGTTTGCGAAGATAAAGGACCTTGGTAACAGATGCTGCATTTTCCATTGTAATGGATTTGGAAGATTGCTTGATCTTGTCAAGACTTACTGTGAGAGTTTCCCTCTCCTGCACGGTTTGGGATGTTTTCTTTTTTCTCCTGATATTTTCAGCTTCTCTTCGTCTGATTTCATCTCGAAGATTGGAGAGCTTTGATTGAGCGGCATTGAGGTTCAACCTCGCGGTATTAGTTATTTTCTGGTTGGCAGTATAGTTTGCCTTAGCTTCCTCAAATTTCAATTCGAGAGTCGCAATCCTATTGTCAAACTCTGAAACGGTGCTTTCAAGTCCCTTCACATCTGCCTGAGCATTTATATGCGAACTCTCCGCATTCTTAATACGTCGTTGTAGATCCTCGCGCCGTTCAATAATATCAGATTTATCTTTTTGTAGATAGGAAATCCGTTGCTGAGCAAGAGCTATTTCACCATTCATCTCTGTATCACGTCGCTCGAGTCTTTTTTGAGTATCATTTGCCCGATTGAGACGATCCACAATTATAAGCTCATTACCTTCGTTGGCGTTCAGGCGAGTGGTTGAAGATTCGGTGTGGGATTCAGTTTTCTCCAATTCTGTATTGATCTCTTTCAATCGAATTTCCAAGGGGTCACGATTTGAGATAATTTCGACTCTTTCCTCTGAAAGATCAATAAGAATTCTCAGTTCGAGAGCCCTTTCTAAGGATTGATAATTTTGAGCTCGAGATGCTTGCCGCTTTAATGTTCGGAAGCGTTTCTCTATTTCACCATACACATCTTCGAGCCGAACAAGACTCTCCCGGGTCGATGCAAGCCTCCGTTCGGAAGAAGCCCGCCTCGATTTGAATTTGGCTACTCCTGCGGCTTCCTCAACCAGTTTTCTCCGAGACTCTGATGGACCAGATATTATACCCTCAACCATCGGCAACTCAATAATCGAATATGTCCCACGACCAAAACCGGTATCCTGAAACATTTCGTTTATATCACGAAGCCGGGATGGAGTTCGGTTTATAGCATATTCGCTCTCACCTGATCGGTAGAGTCTCCTTGTAATTGCAACTTCGGAGAAAGATGATGGTAAAATGTCCCGGTTGTTTTCTATAGTCAGAGTCACTTCTGCCATCCCAAGTGGACGACGATGTTGAGTGCCATTGAATATTACAGATTCCATACGGTCAGCGCGGAGAACACTTGTGCGCTGCTCTCCCAGAACCCAGCGGATTGAATCAACAATATTAGACTTCCCACAGCCATTTGGCCCAACAAGAGCTATTATGCCCGGACGAAAGTCAATTACGGTACGTGAAGCGAACGACTTGAAGCCGATCATTTCGAGACGATTGATTAACAATTGGTTTTAGTCTTTTTATTAACGAATTCTGCAATTTCCTACTGGAAAAAATCTAATTCCCCCCGAACAAGAATGAATTCAGGTAGACCTTTTATGAGGATCGAAACAACCTTGAATCCCGCTGTTGCGGGATATCGAACAGGAATGTTCGATCTACTGAGTTCTCAAGAATAGCATTCATGAATTCGGGTTACAGATTCAGAGTTTCTTTTATCTTTGCAACCAGATCTTCCCGCTTAACTGCAAATTGCGCAGGACGGTCTTTGCGCCATGTCTCACGATCCAATACCTCTTTTGCGAGTTCTCGACCCGCTTCAAGATCTTTTATCTGCAACTCTCCCGCAGAAAATTCATCTTCTCCAGCGACTACTACAAGCGGAATTTTACATTTATCCGCATACTTAAATTGCCCGCCAATACCCTTATTACCTAGATAAAGCTCAGTATTTATCCCAGCAGACCTTAGTTCTTTAGCAATTAGCTGGTAATCGAAAAGGTGATTTTTATCCATCGCCGCAACCAAAACAGAAGTTGATGTTGATCGCTCTTCAAGTTTACCGACCAATTTGAGTGCTTCTAGTAAACGATCTACTCCAATCGAAGCCCCTGTTGCGGGAACTTCTTGACCGGTAAACCTTTTTACAAGATCATCGTAACGTCCACCACCACCAATACTGCCAAACGATTTGACTCTCCCCTTCTCGTCTTTAACTTCAAAGGTCAATACCGCTTCGAAGACTGGTCCTGTATAGTATCCGAGTCCGCGAACAACAGTCGGGTCAAAGACAATTTGACCTTCCTCATAACCAAGACAACGCAGGTTTTTATCAATTTCACGCAGTTCTTCAATCCCCTTCATTCCAATTTCAGAATTACCAACTATGGACTCGAGCTGATCACAGACTTCTACCCTATCCCCCGTTCCAACCTGAAGGTATTCCAGAATCGGGCTGATCTCATTTTCGCTCAGACCAAGCCCCTTCATTACATCTCCGGAGGCATCTTCCCGCCCGGTAGTCAACAATTCCTTTACCCCTTTCAGCCCAATCCGGTCATATTTATCAATACTGCGAAGTACATTCATCGCTCTGGAATCATCCGTTGAGGTGTCAATCAATCCAACCCCAGATGTTTCAAGAACACCATTAAGAATTTTGCGATTGTTAACCTTAATTAGATAATTACCACGTTCAATACCAATTTTTTCAAGAGCATCGCAGAGCACGCAACAACCTTCGGCATCTGCCATCATTGATTTGGTGCCGACGGTATCGAAATCAAATTGATAAAACTCGCGGAAGTGATCAGGACCAGGTTTTTCAAGCCGGTAGACCGGACCAACCTGACACCTCCTGAACGGACGCTGGATGTCTTTATATTGCGCGCAAACTCTTGAAAGCGAAGCGGTCAGATCATACCTGAGGGCGATCCATTCATCATCCTCGTTTTGGAATGAGAATATTCCGCCATCGGGAGTTTGACTTTCTGGAAGGAACTTTCCCAATGTCTCGACGAACTCAACTGCAGGAGTTTCGAGCGGCGCAAACCCATATAGCTCATAAACTTCACGAATGGAGTCGAGCATTTGTTGTCGCATCAGTAGATCTGATGCGAATATATCCCGGAATCCGCGATACAATCTCGGCTTCGGTTTATAACGTTTCATTTCAAACCTTTAATCAACAAGATAATCCTATAAAATGGTGTAAATATCTCGGTATGTCAACGTTTGCTAACTATAAGGTAAGCAATGATTAGACATTATAGGATGCTCTCAGACATTTCTGTGATTCAGAGAGGTAAATATGGGTAGATTATATTCAGACTTCACCAGATTTCAGACCAATTCAGATAAAAACCCACTCATATATTTCAGGACTACAAACTGAGACTACGATTAACTTGCCTGTAAACGATATTGTTACTATATTCACATTCAGATTCGGCATCTTTACAATTTGCTATGAGTAAAATACTTTCTACAAAACGAGCAGGGGAATTGATGATACCCCTGGAAAAATACCCGCATATACCATTCTGGTTTACTTTACGGCAGGCAGTTGCTGTCATGGAAAAATCCGAGCTGGATATTAATGGGAAAAAATCATTGCCACGAGCATTGCTTGTGTTCGATGAACATTATCACCTTCTCGGTTGCATTCGCCGCCGGGATATTTTGCGTGGGTTGGAACCCAAGTTCCTCCGGACGATGTCACGTCCACACCGTAAAAGTCTGTTCGATGTTGAAATCGATCCCAACCTGGTTGATCTTTCTGCCGGTAAGATATCGAGTGCAATGAGCAGTCAGGCAGAGCAGTCGGTTTCAGAAGTAATGACACAGATTAAAACTACTGTTGCCATCGACGATCATCTAGCAAAGGTTATTTATAAGATGATCAACAAGGATCTGAATCTTTTGCCGGTGACACAAAACGAAAAGGTTGTTGGAGTAATACGGAGCGTAGATGTTTTTGAAGAAATCGCTCAAATATTACTTTGAACCTGACAAACTAAATTTCTAAACTCGATCTCTATTAGTGGCAGCCATGACTGACTCTGCTGATACCGGGCACATTGAAGGTAAAGAACACACTCTACCTCCAAAGCCACAGGATTATTATAGAGCCCCTGTCGAACGACGTATCGACTGGAAAAGGCTTTTTTTTATATTTCTCGGATTATCCTTATTTCTTCTGGTCTACCTCTCTCCGGAATGGCCAGATGCAATTGATCCCAAAGGAAAACACTTCGCACTTAGCCCTCAGGGCAAAGCCGCCGTTGGACTTTTTCTCCTTGCTGCTGTTTGGTGGGTTTTTGAAGTAGTACCTATTGGTGTGACGAGCATTACAATTGGCGTCATACAGGTCCTGTTTCTAATCAGACCCGCAAAAACTGCCTTTTCTGATTTTATGGACCCTTCAGTTTGGTTTATTATAGGATCCGTTGTTATCGGGATGGCATTTTCAAAAACAGGGCTCACTAAACGAATTGCCTACAAGATGTTAATGCTGGTCGGCGAAAAGACGAGCATGATCTATCTTGGGGCGTTCATAATGACCTCTGCTATGACGCTGATTATGGCTCACACCGCAGTTGCCGCAGCTGTATATCCCCTGTTAATGGCGATATACTCACTGTATAGCACAGACACAAAACCAACGAAATTCGGTCAGGGATTGTTTATCGGTATGGCGTTTGTAGCTGGTGCAGGCAGCATCATAACATTACTCGGGGCAGCTCGTGGCGCGGTTGCTCTCGGTTTTTTCAGAGACATAACCGGCAGGGATATCTCCTTCTTTGAACTTTCCTATTACATGGCTCCGGTTGGCATCCTGATGACGTTTTTGCTCTGGGGTTATATTATGGTATTCTTCAAACCAGAGCATAAGGTTATTCCCGGTTTACGCGAACGTGTTACAGTTTTGAACTCCCATCTTGGGAAAATCACTACCAATGAAATACTGACTCTTGTGGTTGTAATATTGACAATTCTTACCATGAGTTTACGTTCGTTCATTCCGGAGTTAGCAGTACTGAACAAGAGTGCAATTATTCTTGTTTCAACAATTTTGTTCTTCCTGTTCAAGATTCTGACTATAGACGACCTTGAACTCATCCCATGGAACATAATACTGTTGTTCGGTGGAGCTATGTGTATTGGTTTCTGCTTATGGCAAACCGGAGCTGCGAGTTGGATAGCTATTAATTGGCTGGTAATGCTTCAAGATGCCGGTCCATTCCTCTTTATTATCGGGATCGCGTTCTTCGTGCTGGTTATGACTAACCTGATTATGAATGTGGCAGCGATTGCGATATCTCTACCGGTCTCACTTGTAATGGCTCCGTATTTGGGAGTTGCCCCGGACGTGATTTTGTTCTCTTGCCTGGTCACAGCGGGTATGCCGTTCCTGTTGCTCGTAGGAGCAGCACCGAACGCTATTGCATATGAATCGAAGCAGTTTACAACCGGAAAGTTCTTTACAGCCGGAGTTCCAGCCAGTATTCTGTTAATGATTGTCACCGCCATATTCGTAGCGTGGATCTGGCCGATGATGGGAATGCCCGTGACGCTGTAGTGTATTTGCACGAGAAGACAAACATTCGTGTCAGGTCTCTCCGATACAATGAATTTCAAAACCGGAAGGTGAATTACCTTCCGGTTTTCCATTTTAAAAATGGCAATGCAAAAGCATCATTTTGTGTATCGCTTTGATTTCATTGAGTTCTCTTCTATTTTATGAAGAGAGTCTCTTCGAATTAAACGGTCAAATCAATGGTCCAAAACAACTTTACCGAAATAGACATAAAGCGTAAGGTCTTCTGTAACCGCACGTTAAACTTAAAATCTATCAGGGCTATCGGCTATGATATGGATTACACTCTCATTCATTATAAAGTCACCGAATGGGAAACTGCGGCCTATGAACATCTTCAAAAAAAATTACACGAAAAATATAATCTTCCAGTCGAAAACCTTGTTTTTGATCCATCCCTTGTCATGCAGGGATTAGTGATAGACATTGAGCTGGGCAATCTCGTCAAAGCAAACCGCTTCGGATTTATAAAGATTGCCTCACATGGCACCTCCATGCTCACATATGAAGAGCAGCGCAAGATATACACACGCGACCTCGTTGACCTATCCATTGACCGCTACCAATTCCTCAACACTAAATTCTCCATTTCTGAAGCATGTATGTATGCTCAACTCGTCGACATGGTGGATGCTGGAGAGTTACCTAAAGGTATGAGCTACGCCCGTCTATATAGAATCGTCCGCAGAACAATCCACGAAGCACATATCGAGGGATTCCTAAAGGGAGAGATTCTCAAGACTCCCGAGCGATTCGTCCAGCTTGATAAAGAAATGCCACTTGCTTTGTTAGATCAGAAAATGGCAGGTAAAAAACTTCTATTGATCACCAATTCCGAATGGTCATATACTCTGAATATGATGAATTATGCGGTAAATCCGTTCCTGCCTGATGGAATGACCTGGCGGGAATTATTCGATTTGGTGATAGTTTCTTCAGGAAAACCCGCATTCTTCCAGTACAAACTACCGATGTTTGAAATCGTTGATGAACACGGTCTTTTAAAGCCCGTTGTAGGAGGCTTGAAAGATGGTGGCTGCTACCTGGGAGGTTGCGCAACAATGGTCGAGGACTATTACGGATTTGATGGCAATGAATTCCTGTATGTCGGCGACCATATCTTCGCGGATGTACACGTTTCCAAAAGTATACTCCGCTGGCGAACCGGGCTGATTGTCCGTGAACTAGACGAGGAACTTGATGCTCTACAGAAGTTCTATCATAAGCAAACCGCACTGACAGCTTTGATGTCCGAAAAAGCCACTGTAGAGCGAAGATTAGTTTGGGGTAGACTGCAATTACAGCGATTGAAGGCAGATAAGAAAAAAGCTGGTAATCAGAAAAAAATATCCTCACTCTTCAAAAAGTCAGAAGAAATCCGTCAACGCCTCGAAGCTCTCGACACTACAATCTCTCCCCTTGCCGAAGAGTTCAACACCCTGATGAACAAGAGGTGGGGTCTGTTAATGCGAGTCGGAAACGAAAAATCCCATTTCGCACGTCAAGTAGAGCAATATTCAGATATCTACATGTCCAAGGTCTCTAATTTTCTTTATACAACACCTTTTGCCTATTTGCGGGCTCCGCATAGTAATTTGCCGCATGATTTGCGGAAGGGTTGAGGTAATTTTGGTCGGGAGTGACCGCATCGCGGAATTGTTAAGTACATCAGTCACCTCCCCTATTTCAAAAATCAAAATTTACAATTTCAAACTCTTGAAAACTAATCTCGATTGATATCTCTTTTCATAGCTTGAATCAGAACCTCTTCCCATACTGTATGGTTGAACAGGGTGAGGAGTGATGATATCTTTCTCCTCCCAAGGTACTACTTACTCCGAACAAATTATGCTTCCCCGAAGCTATCTTCATCATACTAACAAATTACCAGTTTGCTCCCCGACTAAAGTGTGATCTCACGCAGTTATGAGTAATTTCGCACAAACGAGGGAACTATTTTTCTTCTGTTAAAATAAGTAGATAAGAGAACTTGACTTGACGTGTATCACATATTACTTTCAAATGATTGTCGATCTGACCCTTATTTAACTTCTGTTTTACCATTACATACTCTAAAAATCTTCCATAAGCGAACTAAAACATTAGGAAGTAACATGTTATTCAAGCGTTATCCCTTTATTCTGCTAATTTTTGCAGCAATGTTAGTAAGTTTATCATTACCTTTGAACCTGTCTGCTCAAGTTGTCGAAACAGGTTCATTACTCGAATTTTTTGCAGGAACTGAACAAGGTTGTTCTTATGACAACTGGATCAGTCATACCTCTGAATACGATTACTTCGGTAGTGGAGATGGTTCTTTCACGCCAGCCGTTTTAGACCGCGAAACCAATGGTTTCGGTTCTTATCAGGTAGTTGACGATATGAACAACCCTGATCTGGTCCTTTCCGAATGGGCACAAATCTTTGATGCTTTCATTCAGGGGGACGTCTCAACCACTGAAACCCGTCTGTCTCAATCCAGCTTTGCCGATTTTTACGAATTGGTGCGTCTCACGGATGCTGGGAACGTTTATCTTATCCTGCGCGAGGTGTTGAATAATAATTACGTTGACGATAACGGTACACCTGGTGACGCGTCCGATGATGTTACAGGTAGTTTTGATTACGGTTGGGGACTGTATGTCAACAAGATCAGTCCGGCTCCCGCAAATCCCGAAGTAATTATTAATCTTGTACACCCCAATGCGGATTACATATCTGCTTATGTCGGCATTGACGCATATCTGACCATAGATGCCGGGCTTTTCATCGTAAACGGTGCCAGCCGTAATATAGCTTGGTCGGGGGACCTTTATGCAACCTCGAACTCACTTTCGGATCCCAGTCGTAATGCCAGAACCCCCTTTCACGAATGTTATAAGAAATTTGTCGATTTGATCGGTGATGAATGGGCAATTCAAGTACATAGCTACAATGCCTATCCCGCGCATGATGGAGTTCCATCGGTACAAATAAGTGCAGAAAGGGAAAATTATACCGCTCATCCAAATGCTCCCTACATGAGCTGGGATCACACAGACATCATCAGTCTCACTCCAGATCCAGTCGTAACCACCAACGGTTCATGGTCGTATCCGGAGGTCAGAATCGAAGACTATTACACGGCTTCTTACCCCGGTGGCTATCGATACAACGGGTATATTCCAATAAATAACAATGTCGACCTCCCTGGAACAAGCGATAACAACCAGATGGTTTATGTTCACGCATCGCACGATTTTGTAAATGACCGCGAAAACTGGCTGCATATCGAGTTTGATGAATACCCGGATGTAGTCAGGCTGGACGGAGTTTCCGTAGAGGCATTTTATGGCTACACCGGACCGGGATCGGGTGTTCCCACTTATGCTAATTATGCTGAAATGGTTCATTACTATCGACCAGTTTTCCAAGCAGTTACCGATTACATGAACTTTACTCCTGTTCAAGCTGGAAATATTTCAGAAACCGCATCTATACAGGAATTCTATCATGGTAATGAGGGAAATTGTTCTTACGACAACTGGGTAAGTCACATTTCTGAGGGAGTTGGGGACGCTGGATATAATGATGAAGGTCCGGTAGAACTTGATGTCCAGACAGAAGGATTCGGAAACTTTCAGATCATTCCTGATGATGTCGACGGTGACAATCTTTTGATTGCTTTCTATGATGTCTTCACGGAACTCTTCCAGGGCAATTTAGGTGTTGCACAGAATCTTCTTACTGATGCTCGACTCGGTGGTAAATATGAAATCGCCACAATTAACGATGGTGGTGATGATTATTATGTACTTCGCGAAGTCTTGAATAATTACTATTTCGATGATAACGCAACTCCCGGTGATGGATCTGATGATGTCACCGGATCATTTGATTACGGTTGGGGGCTGTATGTTGTAAATCCAAATGCAGTCAATCCCGAAATCATCATTGAAGTACCTCATCCATGTGATGATTATACCACACCTGCAATTGGCTTTGATGCATTTGTCACAACAGGTGCAGGATTGTTATTCGTAAGTGGCGCTGGTCGAGAAGTTGAGTGGACTGAATCTTTACCTTATTATAACTCAAAATCACTTAGCGATCCTACGAGAAATGCAAGAACACCATTCCATGAAGCACACAAAGCTGCTGTGGATATGTATGGAAATGAATTTGTAATACAGATTCACAGCTATGATACGGGCAGTCATCCGGACTCCTATGATTCAGAGCTTTCAACCCGAGATGATTATTATCCCAACCAACCGGTCATGGACCCCGATACATACTTTGATATCATCAGCCTGACGCCCGAATTTCCAATCACCGCTAACACAATAGGTGGCGCTAACCACGCAGCAAGACGAATAGATGACTATTATTCACTATACTACGGCGGTGGGTATTCACATCAGGATAATATCGCAATTTCAAATTACGTTGAACAACCCGGATATTCTGCAAATCCTCAAATGCTGTATACTCAGGCAAACCATGACCAACAAAATGATACCGAGCCATGGTTCCATGTTGAACATGACGAATTTCCGAATGTGATAACAGAGAGCGTCCAGGATTTTTACAATACAGGATCTGGTGTCCCGACATATGCGAACTATGCAAATGTAGTTGATTATTTCCGTCCAATGTATACTGCTATTGCAGATTTTTATAATGGTCCAAATCAGGCACCGGTTCTAACTGCTATTGGCAACAAAGTTGTTGACGAAAATTCTCCCATTGCATTTACACTCACAGCGACTGATCCTGATGGAGACGGAATGACCTTCTCTGCCTCAAACATGCCAGCAGGTGCAACCCTGACCGGTGCTGAATTCGACTGGACACCTGACTTTGATCAGGCAGGCACATATAATGTCACATTTGAGGTTTCGGATGGTTCAGCTACTGACAGTGAAGGTGTTACAATAACAGTTAACAACATCAATCGCGCTCCTGTTCTGACCGCTATTGGTGATAAAACTGGTGATGAAAACTCTCCTGTTGCCTTTACCATTTCTGCAACTGATCCGGATGGTGATGGACTTACATATTCATCTCCTGACCTTCCAGCTGGTGCAATCCTGGTTGGTGCCGATTTCAGTTGGACACCGGATTTCATTCAAGCTGGCGCACACAGCGTGACGTTTGAAGTTTCTGATGGTTTTCTTATGGATAGCGAAGCGATTACGATTACAGTTAATGACGTTAATCGTGCTCCGGTTCTATCCGTTATTGGAGATCAGACCGGTGATGAAAATTCACCGATAACATTCACAATATCAGCAACTGATCCCGATGGCGACGTTGTGACGTATTCTGCCACAAACATGCCAGTTGGAGCAACCCTGATTGGTGCAGATTTCAGTTGGACACCCGGCTATGATCAAGCTGGTGGACATAACGTGACGTTTGAAGCTTCTGATGGTGTACTGACCGACAATGAACTTGTTACGATTACGGTCAATAACACTAACCGCGCACCAGTTTTAGCTGCAATTGGTGACAAAGCTGGATCTGAAAATTCACCGATAACTTTCTCATTATCAGCAACTGACCCTGATGGTGATGGCTTAACCTATTCTGGTCTTAGCCTTCCGGTTGGTGCATCCCTTGCAGGTACAGATTTCAGTTGGACACCTGACTTTGATCAGGAAGGAGCTCATGTAATGACATTCGAAGTTTCAGATGCCTCACTTTCAGACAATGAAGCTATCACAATTAATGTCACTGATGTCAATCGCTCACCGCAATGGACATCCATACCAGCTACGGTGAATGACATGGAAGGTTCTCTTGTCCAGTTCGCCATAACTGGTTCAGATGGTGATGGAGACGGTTTAACGATTGCTTTTAACCCTGAAACATTACCTGTTGATGCTGGTTTTGTCGATAATGGAGACGGCACAGGTAATTTCACCTGGCAAACTACCTTTGAAGACGCCGGAACATACACGCCGACATTCACCCTGAGCGATGGGGCAATTGCCGTTCCATCGTCTGTAACCATAACAATTGATGCCTTTAACAGAGCTCCGGTGTGGACTTCAATCCCAGATAATGTTACAAACGACGAAATAGCTTTGATCGAGTTCATGGTTACTGGTTCTGATCCTGATGGTGATGGTGTCACAATAGCATATGACCCTGATGCACTACCGGTTGAAGCAAGCTTCACAGATAATGGCAACGGCACAGGTAACTTTAGCTGGCAGACAACTTATGCTGACGCGGGAACGTATTCGCCGACATTTACGATTTCTGACGGTAGCTTGAATGCACCACACGTCGTTTCGATTACAGTTAACAACATCAATCGAGCTCCAGTGTTAACTGCTATTGGCAACCAATCGGTTGATGAAAATGCAAATCTCGCATTTACTTTATCTGCTACCGATCCTGATGGTGATGGGATGACTTATTCAGCATTAAACTTACCAGCAGGTGCTACACTAACCGGAGCTGATTTCAGTTGGACCCCCGATTACCTCCAGGCTGGGACTTACGATGTGACATTCGAAGTCACAGACGGTTCTCTTACAGACAATGAAATGATAACGATAACCGTCAATGAAGTTAATCAAGCTCCTGTGCTGACCGCAGTTGGTGATCAGGTAGTCGATGAAAACGTGAATCTTGCATTTACTATATCGGCAACTGATCCTGATGGTGATGGGACGACGTATTCAGCCTTAAATCTGCCAGCAGGTGCTACACTGACTGTTGCGGATTTCAGTTGGACACCAACTTTTGATCAGAGTGGATCTTACGATGTCACATTCCAAGTTTCTGATGGTGTGCTTTCTGATGAAGAAGTTATCACGATTACTGTTAACGATATCAATCGTGATCCCGTTCTAGCAGCAATCGGCGATCAGGTTGTAGATGAAGGTGCAAATTTAGCTTTCACTTTATCAGCCACTGATCCTGATGCAGATCCCCTGACTTATTCTGGGACAGATCTCCCAATGGGAGCAACTCTGAATGGTGCTGATTTCAGTTGGACTCCTGATTATGATCAATCGGGTGCATATGTTGTGACGTTTGAGGTTACCGATGGTGGTCTAATTGATAGTGAGACCATTACGATTACTGTAAATGATGTCAACCGCACACCTGTTTGGACTTATATTCCTGATATTTACAACGAAGACGAAGCTGTTTTAATAACATTCACTGTCACAGGAAGCGATCCTGACGGAGACGGTATGGAGATTTCAATGGCTCCTGATGGACTTCCGATAGAAGCTCAGTTCACGGATAACCTCGACGGGACAGGTGATTTCACATGGCAGACAACGTATGATGATGCTGGTATTTACATACCCATATTCACTCTCACCGATGGTGTACTTACTGTCGATCACACCGTTACGATAACTGTAAATAACCTTAATCGCCAGCCAACATGGACTACAGTTCCTGGAGCAGTCGCAGGGGATGAACAGGATTTGATTGTGTTCTCGGTAATAGGTTCCGATCCTGACGGTGATAACCTGACAATTACAATGGACCCCGATGTTTTACCTCAGGAAGCTACATTCACGGACAACGGTGGCGGAACTGGTGATTTTAGCTGGCAAACCGTAGAAGGTGACGCTGGTGAATTTATACCAACGTTTACAATTAGTGACGGAAATCTAACTGATGTCACAGCGATAACGATCACCATCACCGGACCTGTTCAACAGCAAACGGCAGTTGCAACAGGAGAAACAGCCGTATCAGGAACAATCCAGAATGATTATAATGCCACAAATGCAACTGACGACTCCTATCAGATTTTATCCGAGATTGAATCCGGAGGCAAACCAAGTAACCGCCATACCTATCTGGAACATATCTGGTCATTTGACATCACAGGAAACACTCTCGAACTTCATGCCGAAGCATTTCATAGTGCAAATGGTGAAGGCGATGATTTTATTCTGTCTGGTTCTTTTGACGGTCAGAATTATACCGACCTAATCACTGTAACCAAAACCGCTGATGACAACAACATCCAATCAGCAGGTATCGACGGAGAAGCCACCGGAACATACTTTGTTAAGGTTGTGGATGCAGATCAATCCCGCGGAAACAGAAATATAGATACTTTTTCTATGGATTATTTGGCAATATCATATTTCCAGGGCGATGCACCTAACCAGGCTCCCACATGGACAAATGTTCCGGGGAATCAAAGTGTAAATGAGGAGGTCGAGGTATCCTTTGGAGTTACAGGTACCGATCCCGAAGGAGATAATCTTACCATCACATTCGACCAGGAAGCCATTCCTGATGGATTCACGTTCACTGACAATGGTGACGGCACAGCGGACTTCGCTTGGACCCCTGCACAGGGTGACGAAGGGGATTACACTGCGACCTTTACTTTAAGTGATGGAGAATTGACTGACGTGGCGACTGTGCCTATTCAAGTTACAGTTCCCGGTCAAGATCCTATCATGTTTGTCGATGACATTACGTTAACACCAGCTATTAAAAGAGATAAAACACGTGCTATCGGTGTAGTCACAATCTTTGACACAGACAGTAATCCTGTTGAAAATGCGTTAGTTTCAATAACCTGGTCAGGTTTACGAAGCGGTGATGATGAGGGAGTAACTGATAATCAGGGGCAAATCGAGTTTGCAACTACTGATGTCAGGCGTGCCAATGGATACTTCATATTGACTGTTAATGATGTAGTTCTGAACGGTTGGACATACGATGCTGGTCAGAACGTCGAAACAGTTGATTCACTAGGTGTTGGTGACTACGCTTCAGGTGATGGAGATCTGACAATGATAAAGGGAGAATCCATCCCAGAAATCGTGATGCTCAGTCCTGCTTTCCCAAATCCGTTTAATGATCACACATCTGTAATGTTCGGATTACCTGAAGCATCAGATGTTTCTGTAAACATCTACGATTCATTCGGTCGGTTTGTCCATAACTTAACAACCGGAAACTATTCAGCGGGGTATCACAACATCACCTGGAACGCCAGGCATGTTCCGGCAGGTGTCTATCTGATAAGGATGCAAACCAGTGAATTTGAATCCATTAGAAAGGTTTCTTTGATTCGATAGGAGAGTTTTAGGATAAGTATCAGTAATCTGACAGTTCAAGCCTCCCGGACATCCGTCCGGGAGGCTTGAAAATTTAGGCCCTTTTCACATTCTTGTGTTCTTTCTCTATGGCATTGCGAGTATCCATAACAAGTTCACAGTTCTTCGCGAAAATTTCATGATCAACGCTTGCATGGTCTGTTGATATTACAACCAAATCGAATTTGGAAACGTCTTTTAGCTCGATTGATTTTATGCCGGTCAAATGCGAATGTTCCCGTGATGGAGGGATGACGGGAATGTACGGATCGTAATATGAAACGTCAGCACCTTTACGGGTAAATTTATCGAACAGCACCAATGAGGGACTTTCCCGCATATCATCAACATCGCCTTTATATGCGAGACCGACCAATAACAATTTAGAGCCTTTCAAAGCTTTGCCAATTTCATTCATCTCTTCCATTGTTCGCATAATTACATAATCCGGCATATATTCATTGATCTCACCAGCGAGTTCGATGAACTTCGTGTTGACACCGAATTCGAGAGCTTTCCAGGTCAAGTAGAAAGGATCGATTGGGATGCAATGTCCACCCAATCCTGGACCCGGATAAAATGGCATAAATCCGAATGGTTTTGTTTTCGCCGCGTTAATAACCTCCCAGACATTAATTCCCATCTTGTGGAAGATCATCTTCAGCTCGTTGACCATAGCTATATTAACACCACGGAAAATATTCTCAACCAATTTTGTTGCTTCTGCAGTTGCACAAGTTGAAACGGGTATAGTCCTGACTATTATCTCACCATAAAGTGTTGTGGCCGCTCGAAGGCAATCCGGTGTGTATCCACCTACAACTTTTGGAATCGTTGAAGTATTATAATCCGGGTTGTTAGGATCCTCACGTTCTGGTGAGAACGCCAACCAGAAGTCTTTCCCTGCCTTGCAACCCGATCCTTTTTCCAGAATAGGAAGGAGTACTTCTTCTGTTGTACCCGGATAAGTCGTCGACTCAAGAACTATTAGCTGATTCTTGTGGACATATGGTGCTATTGTATTTGCTGTTGCGGTAATGTATGACAGCTCTGGTTCACGATGATCTGTAAGAGGCGTTGGTACTGCTATTAGGATGACATCAGTCTCTGACACTTTGGTGAAATCCGTTGTTGCAGAAAGCAAACCCTTTTTAACAGCAGAATCGATTCTCGATGCCGGGATATGTTTTATATACGACTCTCCAGAATTCAACGCATTGATTTTGTTGTCATCTATGTCATACCCGATTACTTTAAATCCCTTCTCGCAGAATTCCAAAACCAGTGGAAGTCCTACGTAGCCCATCCCAACTACACCAACTACACATTTGCGGTCGTGGATGGAATTGATGAAATTATCTATGTTACTCATGAAAACAAACTCCATGTATTGGTTAAAAATTTCTTTTTTTGATTATCCACAGATTGCGCATATTTCTTGTATCTGTTTTTGCCGCTTAGCGCTAAAACATAAAGATTTATCTGCGTACGCTGTGGATAGTTCTATTCTATGCCATATATAAATGCTACCAGCAGTTTCCCAACTTGATCGAGACTTTCTGGTGCACATTTATCCGGTGTGTCCCCAACTGTATGCCAGTAGGGGTACTCAAAATCTATTATATCAATCGCGCGAATACCAGCTTGCTGTAGTGGAACATGATCATCCGCAACTCTTGGGCCCGGAATTTCTCTGAAGGCATCGAGATCCATCTGAGTTGCTAATTCCCACAGGTACCCTCTCAGACCTGGTGCATTTCTCTCTGAATAATATTCTATCTCAAATTCAAGATCGGAATCACCGACCATATCCAGCAGAATTGCTTCCTGTGGCATTGCAGGGATTGGGTTACTTGCCCAGTATCTTGAACCAAGTGCGAACTCCTGTGAATAAGATGACCTCCCCATATCCTCTCCATCGAACAACACGATCAGCAGGGGTCTTGGTGGAGGATTTTCCGATGCAATTCGTGCTATTTCCAGCAGAACAGCAACCCCTGATGCTCCATCGTTTGCTCCGATTATCGGAGTTTTTCGGTTTTTGGGATCTGGATCCTGATCGGCAATTGCTCTTGTGTCCCAGTGCGCACACAGCATTAATCCTGATCCACCATCTCTTCCAAATCCAGCAATGATGTTTGTCAGTTTCCGTGTCTCACCGGTAATTGTTTCCTGTGCCTTAAAGGGTTGCTTGTAAACTTCATCTGTCAGTCCTTCAAAGTACTCCACAAACCAGTCGCGACATTTATTGTAGCCTTCAGAACCAGGATTTCTCGGTCCAAATGCACATTGTTTTTCAAGCAGACTAAATGCATTATCACTGTCGAATTCCGGTGTTGAAGCATATGCATCTAAAAACAAAATAGCGAATAACACCACTGCTGTCAAAGTTACACTATTTTTCATTACTCTCTGCCTGGATCATATCAAGTTTTTCCTGAGCGGCCCGACCGTAGTTACTGGTTGCACCGGTTTCACTGATAATCTGTCGGTACATCCTGATTGCGCCATCAGGTTCTCCCAGCTTTTCGTAGCATGCTGCAGCCTGATAAAGAGCGGTGACTCCCCAGTCCAGCTTTGTCTTTCTGCCCAGAACCGGGACTTTGATATACTCGAGTATGGCCGTTCTAAAATCACCTTTATTGAAGCAGGCTTCTCCAATGTAGTACTGAATTTCAGCCTCCCGCTCTGCATCAGCTATTTGGAGCAGAGGTCGATAATGCCGAACACTCTCGTCCCATTCACCGATCTGCAAATAAAGTTGACCAATCTCCATTCTGCGATCAAAAATATCACCAGCATTCGGGAATCTTTCAATGTACTCGCGGTTCAACTTCAAAGCCGCATCGAAAAAGTGCATTTTTCTGTAGAGCGATATCAATGTCTTAAATATCGGCACCCACAGATGGATTGAGTCATCATTTTCCCAAACCTGTTTCAAAATCGAGATGCCTTCGCTGTACTTTTCGCTTCGTACATATGCCATACCAAGTGAGAGCTTTGCATCAGCGAGCAGGTCACTTTTGGGATAATTTTCCAAAAACCGAATCAGCGATACTATACCCTCTTCAAAATTGTTTTGTGCCACGAGAGACAATCCAATTGCAAAAGCAGCATCATCTGCATATGTGGTTAGATAGTACTCATCAACAACTGTCTTGTATTGTTTGCGTGCCGTCTCAAACTGCTTTGTTCTATCTAAAGACCTCCCCTTCTCCAGGTAAAATATAGCCTTCGCATCATTGAGATCTTCCCGTTCCTTATAACTCCCATATAATTCTTTTGCCGCTTTTCTGGCTTTTTCTAATAGATTTTGTCGGTAAAGACAAATCACCTTTTGGGTGTCATAAAAAAAGGAGCTATCCGAATTCTGACTTTGTGATCTAAGAGATTTGAAACCGTTATAAGCTTCAACATATCGGTCAAGTTCGAGCTCAAGGATTGGACGAATATATTCAGCCTTTGCTGCGGCAGTCGAGTAAGGAAAATTAGTTAACAATGTATCGAGGTAAAGAACAGCCACTTCTGTCAAATCCTGCGTTGCCAAAATACTCGCCATATCTAATAATGCCGGGGCTGCAAACTCGCCATCCGGTTCAGTATTCAGAAGTATTCTATACTCCAAAGCAGATAGATAGAGGCTGTCTGATTTCAAATTAGCCCAGGCGCGGCGATACCTATCTTCCGAGCTTGGAATAGATAAAATATCTAAGTTGGGACGTCCCCAGTTGGCAAGCTTATCGGCTAATATCCTTGCGTTTATAGCCTCAAGATGTTGCCCGAGCGAATCCAGTAAATGCCCTCTGGTTTGAGCAATTTCAGACGGATCAAGCAAATAAAAGAAATCTCTTTCGATAATTTCGAGATACTGTAATTTCTCAACTGGTTTGAGTTTGGACTCTTCCACCAACCACCACGCAGCATCAAATCCGGCTGGCGTGTTGGGAAATTCGGAAAATAATTCCTTAACAACTATCTCGGGCACAATTCGTAGAGAGTCTAATTTTTTATATGTTGAATCAGAACTATTAGTATTGGGGAATAATGTATTCCAAGCCCATGCTTGAAACCACTTAATGGCAGCGATATCTCTTCTATCCTTTGCGGTCTGTAGGACAATATCTGCTAATACAAGCCAATCAGCTACAGTAGCACTATCCGATAGCGATCGATTCGTTATCGTTCGAACAAATTGAGCCAAAAAGAATGATGATATCAAACTTCGGTTCTTCAGATTCAACAATTCATCGGCACTCCTCGAAAGTGTTGAGAGAGTGGCAGTATGTTCATCCAATACAGAAAGATCCGCAATTGAAATTGCACCAATCAGGTGCAAAGTCATTCCCGATTCCGGGTCTTCCAAAAGAAGGGATTGTAACCTGGCATAGGTATTATATCGATACATCTCAATTGCAACGGAATCCTGCTCTCTGAGTGCTATTTGATAAAGCCGGAGATAGGCATCACAGGAATTTTGGAGTGCATGCAACATTTGCTCTTTTGTAATCCCAGGTCTTTCGAGTACAATATCATACTGATCAATAGCTTTAACAGGGTCTTTGAAATCGTTCAGATAAAAATCTCCCCAGTCAAGAGACCAACTGGCTTGATTCTGTGTCATCATTGGGGTTGATGAAAGCTCAGCCATACGCTCCATCAACTTGTCACCTCGCAACCTGCAACGATTAAGAAAATCAATCATCACGAGTGCTGAATCAGATAAAGATGAAGCCGGATACAGGCTTACGAGCGATTCACAGATGTTCTTAGCATCATCATGTTTTTTGAGATTCTCTGCTGCAATGGCTTGAAGGTAGAGAATATCATCCAGAAAAGGACTCTGAGGAAAATACTTGGCTAACTTTACAGCAAGTGCGGATATTTCTTCATAAGAAATTGAATTCAAATTTGTTAGTTTTGTTTTAGCAAGCTCATATATAGACTGCCCAAACGGATCGATCAATGTTGAATCATTAGAAATGTCCGACCAAAGTTGTTCTGCAAGAAAATTTTGTGAAAGAGAGGATGCAAGCTGTGCAGCTCGAAGTTTAGCAGTTTTTGATTCGGGCAAAGCGGATTTTGATATCTCAAGATACTTATCTAATGCTTTTTGTGAATAACCGAGCCGTTCAGCTACCCATGCAGTTTTGATGACCGCTTCCGGCAGTGTTGACTTTAAATATACTTGATACGCTTCGCTCAAGTCCCCCTTCCTGTAACTCGCATCCCCTACACGCATGATTGCCTGATGGGTTACATCACCTAACTGGCTTTTAATCAAAGGTTGCAAAATCTGGACTGTTTGATCCGGAAGCCCCCTGTAATTTAAGAGCTTTGCAAGTTCCAGCCTCGCTTCCTGTGCGGCTGTAGAAATAGAATCCCGTTGCATTGCTTTACGGAATGCCTTATCTGCTGAATCGAGCTCCCAATTGTTTTTGAATAACATGCCAAGCATCAGATAGGCTTTTGATGCCAAACTGTCGAGAAGTGTCCTTTCTGCAATTCGCTCAAGATAAGATCTTGCAATAAGTTGGTTACCAAGCTCAATCTGCCAACTGGCTTTTAATAGACGGGCTTGATCTGCCGCTTCTGAAAAGGGATATTTTTCAATTAGTAAATCACCAATTATTTCAGCTTCGGCATTGTCATCCGTTCTAGTGCTGATCAGAAGCGCTCGTCTCAAACTCTCTGTTGTTAGTGAGGATTGTGGATAGAAACTATAGACACGTCGATAAGCTTGAACAGCTTCAGGGAACTGCCCCATTTTTTCAAGTGCAATGCCAATATTCAGCATTGCTTCAGGTGCTCGGGGTGATTCTGGAAACACAATCACAACCCTCAGGAAAGCTGCACGAGCACCTTTTGCCTTCCCATCAAGCATCAGAGATTCACCAAGCAGGAACTGAGCCTCATCGGCATTCACCATGCCAGGATTATCCGACAGCACCCGTTCGAGTTGCTCAGCTGCCAGATCAAAGTAGCCTTCATCGAACAACCGGCGAGCGTATAGGTAATCATCCTGTCCAGAGTTGTTTGGTTGGGACAGAGCATGACCGCTAATTCCCAGACAAATAACTACCTGAATCAAAACTAATATCTTAACTGTTTTTGAAATCACAAAAAATACGAACATTAAACTCTGTGAATTGAAATGTATGACAATATAATGATTAAAATCATAGAAACCAGTATTTTGCCATCACATGACACCGGGAAGTCAAATTTCTTTCAGTTTTTTTTAGTTCCCAACTTGATGATTTAGTAACAGAACCTACCGTTCCAACACAAGTCTTGCGAACTTTAGCACCAGCATTTTCTCTCCAACATCGTCAAAATCAACTTTAATTCTACTTTCTTGCCCCAAATTCTGGAAGGAAACTATAATGCCCAATCCGAATGTTGGATGGCGTACCAACAATCCTTTTGAGAGTTGATCAGGTTTCAGACTTCCTGTTCCTGTCTGAGAAACAGGTTCTTGCCCTGCGTCAAAGAATGAAGATTGCTGACGAGGCTTGCGAGGCACATTTCTTCGAATTGGCTCTCCAGCCGACTTAGGACTGATACCGTTCTTCTGCAACTCTTTAGGAATTTCATCGAGAAAACGAGAGGATTCATAGTAATGTGTAGTTCCCCACCGCATTCGGCTGCGGGCATTTCCAAGATAAAGCCTATCCATAGCTCGAGTCGCAGCAACATAGAATAACCTTCTCTCTTCCTGAACATCAGGATCGGAACCATCAGGTGGATTTAATGGCAGCAACCCCTCTTCAAGTCCACCAACAAGCACCACAGGAAACTCGAGCCCCTTTGCACTATGTATTGTTAACAAGTTTATTCTGTCTTTTGTTTCATCGAGAGAATCGGTGTCAGCTACCAGAGCGACTTGTTCTAGAAAATCCAACAGGGTTCCATCCGGAGAACTCTCCGCAAACCGAGCAACATCCGTGATTAATGTATCAATGTTTTCTCGCTTGGATTCTGCTCGAGATGGGTCGTCTTTATCCTCTTTTGTAAGTCGTTCTTTCATTCCGATTTCAGAGACAACATAAACGACGAGTTCCGAGAAGGAATTTTCATTTGCAAATCCGCGGAAAGATTCCAGAAGCCTTACAAATTCGCGAAGAGCCTTCTGTTGCCGAAGTGGGATTTCCTCTTCCTGAACAGTCAACATCAACGCTTCACTCATGCTGATATCATCTGCTCGAGCTCGTCCGAGCAATTCCTCAACAAGACTCTTACCAATCAAGCGAGGTGGATAGTTGATAATTCGCATTAAACTCACATCATCAGCGGGATTGAGAATCACTCGCAGATATGCAAGAATGTCTTTGATCTCTTTGCGTTCATAAAAACGCAATCCACCAATTACACTATATGGGATTTGCGTACTACGCAGTGCCTGTTCAAATAGAAGTGATTGCGAATTTGTTCTGTACAAAATGGCAAAATGATTATAAGGGATTTTCTGTAACCTATGCAAATCATCTATTACAGCAACAAATCTAAGCGCTTCAGCCTCATCAGAGGGAGCTGAAATCACTTCAATAAGCTCACCCTGTTCGCGTTCTGTCCACAATTTTTTTGGGTGTCTCTGTACATTATGATGAATAACTGACCATGCCGTGTCAAGGATTGGCTTTGTTGATCTGTAATTCTGCTCGAGCTTGATAATTTTAGTTTCAGGCCAATCTGTTTTGAAATCAAGAATGTTTCTGACCGTTGCACCTCGCCAGCCATATATCGCCTGATCATCATCCCCAACAACACAAATATTTCCAGATCCCTCGGCTATTGCTTTAACAAGTAAATATTGAACCCGGTTTGTATCCTGATATTCATCCACCATCACATAACGGAATCTGTTTCTAAGGCGATCAAGAAAATTGGGAAAGTTTTCAAAAGCTTCAAGTGGCCGGATTAGAAGATCATCAAAATCGAGACCGTTCATCTTTCGGATGCGTCGCTGGTAAATTTCGTAGACCTTAGCTGTTGTGTATTCTATTGGTCTTCTGGCTCGCTTGAGGTAATCCTCCGGGCTGATGAGTGAATTCTTGGCGTCGCTTATCCGATATTCTACTGCTGATGGTTTCGTATCTGAGCTGGTTACTCCCATCTCTTTGAGTATTGATCTGATTAATTTCCTTCGGTCATCAGTATCCATAATTGTAAAGTTTGGATCAAGATCGATATTCCGCCCTTCCTGACGCATCAATCTTGCGAAAATCGAGTGGAATGTCCCGGCGATCAGATGTTGCCCTCGCTCACCAATCATATCCACGGCACGTGTTCGCAGCTCACCTGCAGCTTTGTTAGTAAACGTTAATGCAAGAACCTGATAAGGACGAGCTTTCCCAGTTTCAACGATATGAGCAGCCCTTGAAATGAGAACTCGAGTCTTGCCTGAACCGGCACCTGCCAGAATCAGGAGAGGTCCTTCAGTTGTTTCAACCGCCTCCTGCTGAGGTGTATTCAGCTCTATTGCTTTAGAACCGCCTGATGTCTCTGTATTAATTGTAATGCTTTCCTAAAATGTTGTTTTCGTATGTCGGATAAATGGGTATTGTTCTGCTGGAATTGTACCATTTACTCCATTATGCTCTCAATACTGCCGAACAAATCCCGATGTGCTTTTATTTTCTCTTCACCGCCAACAACTGCAAAACAATTCTTTTTCATCGCTTCATCAACCATATCACCAAAACCTCGAATATCAGCTGCGGAAGTGGATAGAACTTCATCCCTAATTTTTTGGATATGATCCTGTGTCATTCCCGAAAAGAATCTACCATTTGAGATCTGTGCTTTGATTTGATTTGAAACCGGGTGATCAAGACCACTGACGGAACCAAGAATATACTTTCGCATTTCGCGTTCATTAGGTGAAAAACTTCTTAAGAAATCAGCAACTTTATCAAACGTGTCAAGGGTTTCTTTCAGATTAGGATCTCGACCGGATCCAAAACTCATCATTCCATTTTTTGAAAATCCAGCATCAACGATATAAGCACCGCCCTGCTCCCGGATTTTCCCCCAGAGGAAATCAAGCTGGGTGATTCTCCCGAGGTTGGACATCTTTCCTGAGTATTCATATCCAAGACGCTTGAAGTTAAATACTTTATATACTGATTGCACTTTGCCAGCGAAATATAGACCTTCATTCTTTGGAGTTAAATCAAACTCATATGGAGTGTTTTCAACAGAATCAGTGTTCAGACTTGAAATCAAACCTGATGCCTCATCGCTGAATTTCTGGTAGTCTTCTTCGCCAGACGTAAAACTCATCACAAGATTCGATCGGTTGAATATTTTCTTTGAAACGGAAATCAGGTTATTGACTATCTCATCGATTTTACTATCAAAATTATTGACAAGATCATAAATAAACTTTGTAAAGCTGATCCCATGAATAATTTCATCGTATTTTTCATCAGCACAGACATAAGAAGATGCACGTTGTTGGGCATAATATGAGCTATAAAAGCTCACTTTACGCTCTTCCCCGACCTTAATCTCGTTAAGAATCTCCCTCAATCGATTCTTATCGGAAAAGTCTGATAAGCAAACTATTTCCTTAAGAAGCGAACAGAGCTTTGGAAGTTTTTCAATCAGGGCTTTTGATTGAACATTTACCTTAGGATAAAACTCCGATTCGTTCGTATAACTGACTATTGAACTCACGGATGTATGTATCATTCCTGTGTGAATATTTTTTTCTTTGGATAGCTCTTTAAAACCATAGTTCTTTGTACCAATTTTGGATAACACCCTCGACAGAAGACCTATGTAGGGAAGTTGATCCTGCGGTACAGACGAACTGTCAAAATACAAATCAAGATAACCAATCCCGTTCGTGAACAACGGGTGGTATAATACGTCTAAACCCTCGATCTGTCGCTTTTCAAGGGGTATTTCGGCGGCTTCGGGTTTGACATCACCTAAAGTGAGAAGAGGTATTACGGATAGCTGTTCAGGGGTATCCGGGGTTTGCTGACGAAGTTGTAGAACCTTCGTCTGATTAAGAATGTTCTCCAATTCGGCTGTTGAGAGCTTATCTCGATGTTTTTTGAGCCGTTTTCTTTCCTTTTCGTTCATTTCCTCGACTAAACCCGCTCTTGGTTTCAGGACGTAAGTACTCCGATGGTTATTGTCGAGAAGATACTGCTTAATAAGTTTTTCAAAATAGTCTCCGGTCAGAGCAGTTTTGACCTTTTTCAAATCATCTTCAAATTTTAATTGCGAAAATGGATCATTTTTATATATCCAGCCATTGACACTACTCATAATATTTGTCAATCCTTTAGGCTGAAATCCTGATTCTGCTTCTCGCAAATGAAATTCATGAATATTTATTGAAGCCTCAATCATCTTTTTATCGATACCATTTTCGACCAGATGTTCCAATGTTTCAAGAACAATTTTCTTAAATTTTTCCTCTTCACCTTGATCTGAGTTATTAACAACGACACCGAATATTGACTGCGTAGCCGAATTGAAAAATCTGCCGGACACTTCTTTTCCAACCCCAGCTTCAATCAATGCCCTCCTTAGAGGAGCTGCAGGTGTGTTAAACAACATGTGACTCAACATTCCGAAGGCCATCGTTAACTCGGTGTCGGTCGATAAACCCGTTACCCAGTTCATACTCAGGAATGTTTTATTGCCTTTATCGGAAGAGGCTGCGATTGGGTACTCTTCGAGAAATTCCTTTGGTTGATCAAAGGCTGGCTGTGTGACTATGTTTTTCTTGATATCCATTTTATCAAAGTGGCTGAGAAAATCCTCATCAATGAATTTCAATTGTTTTTCAATGTCACCGTTTCCTGAGAGGAAGAGATAACTATTCGATGGGTGGTAGAACTTCCGATGGTAGGCTTTGAATTGATCATGTGTCAGGTCGGGGATATAATCCGGGTCTCCACCGGAATTGTATCTGAATGGGGTATCTGGCAGAAGAGTCGCCATTATCCTGCGCATCATGAAATTATCCGGAGATGATAACGCTCCCTTCATCTCGTTATAGACAACTCCCTTATACACCAATTCATCTTCCATATTCTCGAGTTCATAATGCCAGCCTTCCTGCATCATTATTTCATCATAATCGTAGATACGTGGAAAGAAAACGGCATCGAGATAGATATCCATAAGGTTGTGAAAATCTTTGTCATTAACACTCGCGACAGGATACATAGTTATCAGTGGCATCGTAAATGCATTGATAAAGGTCTTCAGTGAACCTTTAACAGCTTCCATCATCGGTTCTTTTACCGGGAATTTGCGAGAACCCGATAGAACACAATGTTCAAGAATATGGGTTAATCCAGTATCATCGTCTGGCGGGGTCAGGAATGCGGCTGCAAACACTTTGTTATCATCATCATTCTCAATATGCATCAAGTGTGCTCCACTCTTGTCGTGCTGGAGAATTCTCACATTTGAATCTATCTCAGGAATTCTCTCTAAACAAACAACTCTGAAACCATTTTTGATCATTCCGGTTTCGCTCATTCTTGTATCTCCGATGGGTTTATCAACTGAGTTATGGTCAAGCCTTATAAGTTAAATAAGTTACCGACTCTATACAATCTACAGAGGTATTTGTTATGATTTATCCTCTAATTTAGCTCACTTAAATTTGAATAGAATCAACATTACTACATTGACAAATCAAACATATTATCATACATTGCCAGAGCATCTTAGCCAAACTTTCTTTTGATAATTATTGAACTTCCAATACAACCGGGGATGTCATGAAAACCACTCAACTAATTCTCATTTTCCTACTCATCATTTTACTCTCCACAAGCGTTTCTGCTCAGGAGGCTTCTGGAATAGAACTACTCGGACAGGTTTATACCTACTGGCACGAAGCACGTGGTATTACAATCGCAGATGACATCGCATATCTTGCAACATATCAAACCGGAATGCAGATAATTGATGTCAGCAATCCTGCTGAGCCACGCCTTTTAGGAACATATGACTCCCCGGGTCAAACTCGTGAAATCGCTGTCTCAGGCGAATTCGCTTACCTGGCAGATGATCAGGGCTCGTTACGTATCGTTGATGTTTCAGATCCAACACACCCTCGAGAGACTTCTTTCTGGAGACATCAGGACCATAATATCAGAGCTTCGGCAATTGTCTTCAGAGATGATGTTGTTTTTATGATGGACGAAAATTATCACATGATAAGGATTATTGATGTCTCAGATCCTGCTAATCCAGAATATTTTGGGGAAGTTTCATCCAGCTGGGCATGTTATTCCGCTGATTTTTTGGGAGATCGACTATTTGTTTCCAGCCGCGACGAAGGTCTTGTATCGTTCGATGTTTCGAATCCACAGGACATAAATGCTATACGAAACAGTCGGGTCAGGTATGATACTCAAGGGTATGTTTGGGATGTAAAAATATCAGATGGTCTTGCCTACATTGCTGATGGAGAATTTGGAATGCGGATCATCAATATTGAAGATCCGCAGAATCCAGAAGAGATCGGTTTTTATGACACGCCCGGGAATTGCTCTGACATATCCATTGAAGGTGGATTTGCATATTTAATCGAAGCCGAACGGAGTGTTCTGTGTATAGACATCAGTGATCCAGAAAACCCAGAAGAGGTGGGATATTTTGCATCACAAGCCAAAGATGTGCAAGTATCTGATGATTTTGTCTATGTTGCTGCCCGTTACGAAGGTCTTAAAGTTGCCGATGTAGCTAATCCAGCAGAGCCGGAGATAATCGGGATGATAGATCGCCCAAACAGCACACAGGTCAAGGATGTGGCAATTTCTGGTAACTACGCATACATTGCCGACGAAAGCGCAGGGTTGTGGATTATTGATTACACCGTTCCGGAAATTGTCGATTTACACCGATATGATGAAAACGATCAGAATGAAATACGACCACATAGCGTTCTGATTGTAGATGATGTTGTTTTTACAAGTGGCGGTCATCAGGGAACAGTTGCAATTGATATTTCCGATCCGGAAAATCCGCAACGTCTTGGTCGGTGGGGATATCCATGTAGGCATATGGATTATCAGGATGGAATTATCTGCGGAACGTGGAGCAATAACCTTTACATCATGGATTACAGCAATCCACAAGCTCCTCAAGGTCTTTTAAACATGAATCTCGGAGTAGAAGCTTTCGGTGTGGATATTGTTGACGAAACACTGTTTATTGCTGGTGGTGATGGTGGGACATATATATATGACATCTCAAATCCACGGCAGCCCCAAATAATTGCCAATCAAGATCAACGATGGCGAGCTCGTGATGTGGCAATTTCCGGAGATTACGCATACATTGCTGACGATGCTGCTGGTCTGCGGATTGTTGATGTCTCCGATATCGAAAATCCAGAAGAAGTTGGTGATATCCGACCAAGGGCAAACGGTAGTGCTGTCGGCGTCGAAATTGTCGGAAATTTCGCATATGTCAGCCAATGGCAGTCAGGGATTGTCATCGTTGATGTGACTGACCCTCAGAATCCCGAAGAAATTGGGTTTTATGATACACCGGGAAATGCGAATAACCTCGCAGTAATGGATCAATATGCATTCGTAGCAGACTGGACGAACTTCGCCATTTACGATTGTTCCGAAGCACTTGCTGTCCCCGTCCGTGATATTGAAGTTGCGTTCCGAGAGGGTTGGAACATGATTTCAATCAATGTTGTTCCGCAGTTGGGGATTAACGGCAACGTCATCGAAATGATGCAGCAACTTCGTGTTGATGAAGACAATCATCATGTCATTCTGATGAAAGACAGTAATGGTCGGTTTTATGCTCCGGCTTGGGATTTCAACAGCATCCGCCACTGGAACCTCGATGAAGGTTACAAGGTCAAGGTGGATGAAGAAGTGGTTGCAACCTGGGATGGTATTGGAATTCCTGCCCAAACTGCAATCCACGTTGAGGAGGGTTGGAATTTAGTTGCTTTTTACCCGACATACCAACTAGATGCAAGCAGGGAAGAGTTTTATGTTCTTTCTTCAATTATCGACAATGTAATTCTCGCTCGAGATGAAAATGGTCGTTTCCTGTATCCTGCTGAGGGTTTCTCAAACATGCCGGCATGGCGACCATCCCGTGGTTACCAGATTTGGCTCAGTGAGGATGCTGATCTCGTATACCCGGAAGAACAGGAAGAACGGGATATGTCCTATTCAAACACCTTCGACGGACATTGGACAGAACCCCTTCCCGGTGATGAAAACATGAGCCTGCTGGTGAACCTCAACTCCACCTACCAACCAGAACCTGAAGATCAAGTTGCAGCTTTCAACCAGTTGGGGCAATTGATCGGTGTTGGGAAAGCAATTGGAAACCGATTTGGTGTAGCCGTATGGGGAGATGATCCGATTACTGAATATCTGGAAGGAGTTCCTGAAGGCGAACAGTTTGAAATCAGACTCTGGTCAGATCGCCTCAATCGCGAGTTTGAGATAGAGGAGCAACCTACCTACAAAGCTCGAAATTTCGTATCAATTGACGCAACTGTAAACGTACCTGTTCCCGAAAAGTTTTATCTCACATCAGCATTCCCAAATCCATTCAATGCCCGGACAAAGATATCATACGGTATCCCTGAAGTGTCACAAGTCAACATCAGTATTCTGGATGTAACCGGGAGAATAGTTGCAGAGATAATCAATGGTAAAATCGAAGCCGGGCACCATACTGCCACATGGAACGGCAGCGAGTTCTCCTCGGGTGTTTACCTGGTAAATCTGAAAACAGCAACAAGTAGTTTGACAACCAAAGCGACTCTGGTAAAGTAGAGATCAAAAGGGTTAATCAAACTAAAAATGGAGCTGAAATGAAGATTTACAAATACATAGTACTGTTGTGTCTCTTTACCTTGCTGGTGGCAGTCTCAACTCCCTCTCTGGCACAGGAACACTATCGATTTGACATTACAGACGAGGACATGAGCCTTTTAATACTCGACGCACGACTGGACAATGCGTCGCTAATTTCCGGTGATGAAATTGCAGTATTCACTCCAGCAGGTTTATGTGCTGGAGCTGCTCAAGTTGACAATGAGAATGGCTTCCCACTTTCGATAGCTGCATGGGGTGACAATCCACAACTTGATGATATCAATGGTTTTCGGGACGATGAAGAAATCGCGTTTGAAATCTGGGAAAGTGAAACCCGCACGGAGTATACTGTTGAGATCGTCGAGATCGTGGATGGTGATGTTGTCTTTGCCCGAAATGGTTTCGCGGTACTGAGTTTGCAAGCATATCGAGCCGAAGACGAGCCAATTATTTTCCTTTCTGACAATGATCACGATTTTGGTCAGGTCAGGGTTGGTCAAACTGAACAATGGATTATGACAATTCGTAATGATGGCAGGCAGGACCTTGTCATCGACGGAATTGAAGTTGATGGGGAAAGTTACTCACTCGACTTTGAGGATGAAATCTCGCTTGAACTTCGGGAATCGGTTGAAATCCCGGTTTCTTTCGCCCCAAATCGTCTTCAGCGCATTGATGGATTGGTTTTTATCAATTCTAATGCACAGGAGGACATTGTCGAAGTTCCTGTTACGGGATGGGGGCTCTCTCCCCTGCCACCAACAATCGAGTTATCTGAAAATGGCCACAACTATGGTGGTGTCCCTGTTCAGGAAACGATAAACTGGACATTGAGAATTTTCAATACTGGTGATGAAGTTCTCGAAATTGAAGATATCACCTCCAATAGTCAGGTGTTTTCGGTCAACTTTTTCGATCCGATCGAGATAGAGTCCGGCGAAGGATTTGCTCAGATAATAGCTTTCAGCCCTGCCGCGGAACAGGATTACAATGCAGAGCTCACAATTATCTCGAATGATCCGGATCGTGGTCGAGTAATGATTCAGCTAACCGGACAAGGCAGAGGATCAAGAATTTCAATAAGACCTGCTGAAACTGATTTCGGTGAAGTGGTTGAAGGCAGTACCACACAGCGGCAATTCTCCATTCACAATGATGGCGCGGGAATTCTCATATTTGAAGCAGATCTGATTGAAAACGACGTGTTTGCTACAAATGTGAATTCCTTTGTACGAGAGGCTAGACATTTTGAATTCAGTACTACTAACGAGGATCATTCGTTATTGATAACCTCAGCAAGAATTGATCGCGTCCATTTGGACTCCGGGGACGAAGTTGCAGTCTTCACACCCGATGGATTGTGTGCTGGAGGCACAATCGTTAGAAATCCAGGAGAACCTATTGGACTCGCGGCATGGCAGGATAACGCCCAGATCGAGGGGATCGACGGTTTTCGGGAAGATCAGGGATTCACATTCTGGTTCTGGGATGCATCAACACGGAGCGAAATTGTTGCCGTTCCCGATTATCAGGATGGACCGGAAATCTTCCAACCAAATGCTCTCACTGTCCTCTCATTGAATGCCGGAGAAGAGATCCAACATATCGACGGCGGAATTCTAACAATTCGGTCCGGTCATTCGATTACGGTAACGGCGTCATTCGCTCCAATTGAAGCAGGAGAAGAAAATGGAGTTCTCGCTCTCCACACCAACGACCCTACCAACCCAGAAGTGAACATCCCCTTTACAGGCACAGGATTGCCCCGCATGGAGATTGACAGACGCAGAATAAATTTCGGTGATGTGTTCATTGATGATGTTGGATTAGAAACCGTTGTTTTCAGTTATCACGGTGACGATGTGCCATTGACTATCTCAGTCGAGTTTGAAGGCGATGTTTTCTGGGGTGGTTATCAGACTGAAGAGGTTATTGAACATTTCAAGTATACTCAAACGCAAAGCGATCACTCGCTAATGCTCACTGAAGCCATTCTCCACAATCAACCCTTAGCAGTCGGAAATGAAATCGCGGTTTTCACTCCTGATGGACTTTGTGCTGGTTCTGCGACGATAGCGGAAGCTGGTGTTCCAATTGGGTTGGCGGTATGGGCCGACAATCCACACACAGAAATTGTCGACGGATTCAGGCAGGAAGAGGCATTTGATTTCTGGTACTGGGACAGGGATGTTCATCTCGAGACCGCTGCTGTGCCCAACTACATCGAAGGTCCGGCACAATTCGTCTCTGATGGCATGACAATGCTCTCACTTTCCCAGGGGGAAGCTACGCGAATTGGAGAACTTGGCGAACTGACTCTTGATCCGACCAGCTCAGTTGAGATTGCCGTTCACTTTGCCCCGCTGGAAACTATTGAATATGCGGGTCAGATGACAATTATCACCGATGACCCGGATCGCGGTGATTTCGTCGTTCCCCTCGAGGGAGAAGGAGATACTGCACCTCAGATTGTACTATCTACACATGATCATGATTACGGCGCTGTTCCTGAACCTCGAATCAGAACGATGTGGGAACTCACAGTTTCAAACGAGGGTGGGAACGATTTGCGGATAGATAGTATCCGCGTTGAAGGAGAAGCATTCCGAGTGTTCATTGGGTCATTTGTAGTTCGTCCGGGGCAATCACGCGAAATTGATGTCCGATTCCGACCTCTCGATTTTGGAGAACATGTCGGGCGTATATCCATGTGGTCAAATGATCCCATAAATCCAGTCGTTTTTGTCGATCTGAGCGGCTTCTGTGGAGAACGTGGTCGCGATCTATCGGTTACCTTGATAGAAGACTGGAGTATGATATCGGTAAATGTCGTACCCCCTCAGGAGTTCTGGGATCGGGAGGATGGACCCGATATTGTCCTGATGACGGAACAACTCCGAATTGACGAGGAAAACCACAATCTCATCATAATGAAGGACGGTCTTGGGCGCTTCTATGCAACTGCATTTGGTTTCAACAATATCCCGTACTGGGAACTCACTCAGGGCTATCTGGTGAAGATGCAGCAGGATGTTGAGACAACGTGGAGCGGTGAACCAATCCCAGCTGATGCAGACATATCACTGAATTTCGGCTGGAACATGATTGCTTACTTCCCGACCTATGTGCTCGATGCCAGTGCTCCGGATTTCTACGTCCTTTCACCGATAATCGACAACGTGCTTATCGCGAAGGATGCACTGGGCAGATTCCTCGCTCCAGCATTCAACTTTTCCAACATCCCACCCTGGCATGAATCTCAGGGCTATTTAGTGAAAGTTGATGCCGCTGACCTTGTCCTGAACTACCCTCAGGAAGCTGATGAATTTGCATCAATAACATATCCAGAACCCGTTGCCAGATCAGAAACAACTCCGACAAAATCCTGCGAAAACATGAGTGTTTTGATAAATGATATCTCCGGGATTAATCCTGTTACAGGTGATCTAATAATTGCATACAACTCAAATGATCAAGTCGTCGGCACCAGTATTGTGGAGGATGAGAGGCAATGTGGATTAGCCATCCGGGGTGATGATATTTCAACACCCATCCTTGAAGGATTGAAAAACGGTGAAGCTTTCGAGATCAAATATTTCAGCACCGAATCGGGACGCGAATTTGGTTTCTCGTCATTTGAATATCTCGAAGGTAGCGAATTGATCTATTCTGCAAACGGATTACTGGTTGTAAATGGCATAATTGAAACTCAAATACCGGACAACTATTATCTTTCAACACCTTATCCCAATCCTTTCAACAGCTCAGTAACATTAGATTATGGATTGCCTGAAGCAAGTCAGGTCACGATTCAAGTCTTCACTATCGAAGGTCGAGTTATTGCCAATCTGACAGGTGGGAATAAATCAGCAGGGCATCACACTATTGTTTGGGATGGAGGTGAAACGGCATCGGGTGTTTATCTGGTAAGGCTCGAAACTGGTGGGGTGAATG
>JABGPL010000042.1 GCA_018644935.1 Calditrichota bacterium
AAATGTGACCAATTCCTCTTGAGGAAAGCCGTCATCATCCGAACTAAAAACGGCAACTTCCATTCCCGGATTACCATTTCTATCGTCCATATTAAATAACACAACCTGCAAACCAATCAGGCTGAATGGTGCTTCAACGGGCGAGAATCTGACATTATAACTTGAATCATCAAAACCGCTGCCTTCTGGTAAGGTTATGTAAAATTCGAGAGAATTACCATCGTCATATGAAATGACATCCACGGGATCGCGATGTGGATCATCTCGATCAGGTTCCGCGGAGACGGCAGGACTGCCATCATTATTGACGTGCCTTATCACTCGTTTTGGAGTGGCAAAAACCGTTGTTGCTGAAAACAGCAGGATTAAAATAAAACTCAAAGTTCTGTACATGTGATCCTCCATAGTTAATAGCAAACAGTTCACAATTAATTAGTATAATGCTGATAGTAATATACAAAACAATAGTAAGAAACCCACTTTTGGAAGTGGGTTTCTTTTAAAACTTGTAGCCTCGACCTTTACGGTCGTGGAAAACAACATTCCCTTTTCCACGACCACAAGGGATCGAGGCTACTTAACTAAATTGATCGTCTGCGTCTCAACCTGTTGGTTCTGCTGAAGTCTGATTGTATAGCTTCCAGCAGGTAGATCAGAGGCCTCAACAATAATGCAATGTTCCCCTGTTCCCAGATTGTTCCCAGAAATTAAATCTCGGACCAGATGCCCAGTTATATCAAACATCTCTATCGATACTTCACCTTGAGAGACAATCGAGAATTCAACTGTAGCGGTCGAGTTAAACGGATTTGGGTAAATTGCGTTTAAACCGAATTTTGCAGGTATCACTAAATCGTCATTAATCCCCAACTCAGTGACCTCAAGGCTGATATGAACAATAACTTCTGGATTGACGGGATCATTTGAGTCGAAAACGAGATCAGCTACGTATTGGTCCGGTTCTAAACCAGTCGTATCAATTGTCAAAATGAGGTCAATCGGATTCCAGGAATCCAGTTGACCTTCGGAAGGATCAATAGATAACCACTCTTCTTCAATTGTTGTTGACCATTCTAATAAAGAACTACCCTCATTTATGAGAATCAGTTCGTAATCCCCGCCATCGACGGACTCAATGATTAATGGGTCAACTCCGATTGTAGGAGGTGTTATATATATGGCGTGAACTGGAACCTGAAGGTCATTGTTTTCAGGATCGTTGGATACTATTGATATGTTATCCCTGTGCTCCCCCGGTACATTTGGTGTAAAAGTAACATTGATCTCAGTGCTCTCAAGTGGTTCAAGGTTAATTTGGTTAGCAAAGTCAACTGAGAAAATATCACTGTTGATTAAGATATCTTCTATTATCAGAAGATCAGTGCCTATGTTTGAAATTGTCATTATCTCAGTTCGAGGCTCCGGATCTTCGACATTGCCAAAATCAATCTCAGCTGGATTGACTTCAATTTCTGGAATTCCAGTGTAAGCCATTGATATGTTTACTAAAACTTCTGGGGTTTCCGGATCATTAGAAAAGAAATGCATTTCAGCTTCGTACAGACCTCCAATTAATCCATCGACATTAATGGTTACCAATACTTCAACAGATTCATCAGGCTGAAGTTCACCTTCCTCAGGTTCCCATCCACTAACCCATTGCTGATCAACCCCATCTGGCTGATTAGTTATCTCGAGTTCTGTTCTCCAGATTAAGGCTTCTCCTCCTGCATTGCTAACGTTAATCGGGAACTCTCCCCCTTCCTCCCCCACATTAATTGCAAGTGGATCAACAACAATCAATGGATGATCCGGATACTCAACAACAGCTCTTACACCAAAATTGTATCCTCTTTCGTAGACAATCTCGATCAAATCCCATACTTCCCATTCTGCATTCCAGAAACCGCTGCGGTCAGTTGGTTCGGCTTCTCCATCGTCTAATAGTACTGCGAGAGTATCTCTCTGGTTTCCCTGTAAAACATTCAACACAATGTGAAAATCGGCGATATCTTCAAAAAGAACAGGTTCAACATCATAGTCGGCAAAACTGAGGTCGGTCCATTGTATGTTATTCTCGGCTGAAAAGGTCAGGTCACCGTTTGGTACTTCAAAAGATGTGATTTCCTCGAGGGGGAATCCTTCTTCTGAGCTAAAAACAGCGACATCCATTCCAGGATTGCCGATATTCCCATCCATATCAAATAGAGCTACTTGCAAACCAATTAGTTGAAATGGAGCTTCTTGAGGTGTAAACCTGACATTAAAACTGTGATCCTCAAGACCGTTGTAATCTGGTAATGACAGATAATTTCCGAAGGTTTCTTCATCATCATAGGAAATGATCTCAACGGGATCACGGTGAGGGTTGTCTCGAACTTGTCCCGAAATGCCGATGTATGTGGGTTGGTTGGCAAGGTTTCTTGTTGCCCGATTCTGATTGGCAAAAACTGCTGTTCCTGAAACCAGCAGAATTAAGAGAAAAACGATAGTTCTTCGCATTGGTGTCTCCATTTCGTGAGTTAACCGGTTCGACCACATTTATGAGCATGTAGTTTCGTTTAATATACATAAATTAAAAAAGAAACCCGCATACTAAAAGCGGGTTTCTTTTTGATAAAACAGGCACGCAGGATCATTACCTGACGCTGCGTATACCGTTACTGCGGTTGTTTTCGATGATGCCACCACCACCGCCCCAGCCGCCGCCACCCCAGCCACCGCCGTCGCCACGTCCTTCAATTTGTAGCTCAACTTCGGTGTTCTGGTCTGCTTCGACTACGATTTCGGCACGAACCATACCTGCCATCATTGCGTTTGCCATAATGTTGTGATTCCCTGCGGGAACTTCATCAAAGGCAAAAGCACCTTCACGGTCGGTCATAACGAAAAGAGGTCTGAAACCGCCACGACCCATACCTCTAAATCCGCGCATTTCACGGAAATCAGGCATGATATTCACAAAAGCGCGTGCAACGGGTTCACCGTCAGCGTCAATGACGACTCCGGAAACGGAACCAAATTCCACTTCCTCGTCTTCACCATCGCCGCCGCCGAATACTTCAAGCTGCAACTCAACATTTGTGACTTCATCGTCAGCCACTTCAACTTCCGCACGAACATGACCTGCTTCACGCGCACCAGCTGAGATGAAATATTCACCAGCTGGAACTTCTTCGAATAAGAATCCACCATTTTCAGCAGATTCGCCTCGAGCGTGAAACGGGCGTTCGCCACGTTCCCTGACAGCAGCGACTAAAACAACATGAGCCCCGGCAACCGGTTCACCATCTTGATCAATCACTGCGCCTGCGACAACACCTTCAGCTTGAACCGCGTTCATTCCTGTAAAACCGAACGCGACCAATGCTAACAATGCGGCCATCAAGATTCCCTTTTTCACGAACAACTCCTTATGTTAGGTTAAAGGGGGAAAATATATATACAAAACTAGTCAAGGGAACCCGTGTTTCACACGGGTTCCCTTAAATAAGTTGCTATGCAAACTTACTATCTGGCGCTACGAATGCCCTGGTTTCGATTGTTGATGATACCACCACCACCACCATGATCGCCACGACCGCCGCCACCGTTACCACCGCCTCGTTCTTCAAACTGAAGTTCGATTTCGGTATTCTGATCGGCTTCTACTGCGACTTCGCCACGAACCATGCCAACTCTCATAGCGGTTGCGATAATGTTGTGATTCCCGGCCGGAACTTCGTCAAAAGCAAATGCGCCTTCTCTGTCGGTCACTACAAATAAACGTCCGCGGTGACCGCGCATGCCACGTACACCACGCATTTCGCGGAAATTAGGCATGATTGCTACCATAGCGCGTGCTACAGGTTCACCTTCAGCATCAAGAACGACTCCGGAAACGGAACCAAATTCCACTTCCTCATCTTCACGATCTTCAAAGGCTTCAAGTTGCAATTGAATTTCGGTAACTTGATCGTCAGATACTTCAATTTCTGCACGAACATGACCTGCATCACGCATACCAGCAGAGATGAAATATTCACCAGCCGGTACTTCTTCAAACATGAATCCACCATTTTCAGCTGATTCGCCTCGAGCGTGAAATGGGCGTTCGCCTCTTTCTCTTACAGCAGCCACTAATACAACATGAGCACCTTCAACCGGTGCGCCGTCTTGATCAATCACTGCACCTGCGACAACACCTTCAGCCTGAACCGTGTTCATTCCTGTGAAACCGAACGCGACCAAAGCCACCAATGCAGCCATTAAGATTCCCTTTCTCATGTGTTACTCCTTTAGTTTAGAATTAGGGATTAAAAATCCAAAATCAAAATTGTTTATCTTTAGCATTTATTAACGCAATGAGTGTGCCATTTTTCTAAGTGGTTGATTATAAAAGAAAAAGCTTTATGGGGCTTGGGATGGTCTAATTTAGACATACAAACTGTGAACATTGTTCGCATTGGGTGGGCGTTTTGTGAGCAGGGGATCGTTGGGGCGCACGGAGTGCGCCCTGGATTAAGGTTTTGCAATTCTGGACTTGATTTAGACTATAAGGCGCATGGCATGCGCCAGTGTATCTCTACGTAGAGGCACGTCCCCACGTGTCCTTACATTTCCAGCTGAATTATCTCACCAAGACAACCTCATGGATTCGTGTATGTCTTTGATTGTTGAGTCTGAGTAAATAAACTCCCGATGCAACACCATTACTATCCCAGACGATACAGTGTTTCCCGGCAGAAATGTTACCATTGATGAGGGTGTTAACTAAGCGACCGGATAACGTGTAAATGCTCAATTTGATATCCGTTTCTGATAGAATACTAAAAGAAATTCTGGTTTGGGAGTTGAATGGATTTGGATATATTCCAGAAAGTTCGATTTCAATTGGCAGGGATGGAGTTTCGATTAACTGGATTGCCCAAAAACCGTTTGTCTCGTATATGTCTTGTCCGGTAAGGGTTTCGTAATCAAGAGATGATTCACCATCTGGGCTGAATATTCGCAGTTCGAGATTGTCACCTTTGTGCGCACCATCCGGTTCTGCGGTTGTCTCGTCATCTCCATAGATTGCAATTCCGCACTGATTTCCTGAAATAGTTTCCGTCCCAACAAGTGCACCATTCGCGTAAACACCGATTTCATGATTATCAAAAGAAAGGTATTCGCAATCGATGATCAGCAGGCTCATATTTGACCCTGTATTAATATGAGCCGATAATATCTCAGGTTCTGTATTTCTTTGATTAGCGTTGAATTCATCTTCAGGTTCGATAGGATAAACCAATTCGACATCAGCCGAGAGTTTTATCAGGTAACCCAAACCCGGTTGGAGATCTCCCATATTACTAAAATTAAATCCCGGAGAATAGAACCGTCCAACTCCGTCTTTCAGAAGCTCGAGATCATTGACTATTCCTGACATTGCTTCGATAGCATCGATTGGTACGCGAGGATAATAACCGATCATGTGCCAACCTTCGGTTAACGGTATGGGTTGATCAGGAGGAACAGCGAACCCCTCGAGAGTTAGATCAACTTCAGCATTGGTTTTGAACAAATAGCCCTCTGCTACTTCCCATCTCTGAATGTTGTTGAAGTTAAAGGCAGGGCTATAAAAGTTGCCGGCACCGTTTTTCACCATCAAGAGAAGGTCCTGTTCTACAAGGTCGTTGCATAGGTCTACTATATTTGGGTTTTCTGGTTGAACGTGTGAAGAGACCATTGTCCAACCATTAATAAACTCAAGCGTCTGTTGTTCAATCTCATTGTCGGTGACAGTTAAGATTACGGCAAGATACGATGCTTCATTAATACCATCATGGCTAAATATCAATTCACCTTCGTAACTCACGGGGGGGAGACCGGTCGGGTCGAAGGCCAATTCAAACTCCTCAACCTCACCGGCTTCAATTATGCCTTCTTCAGGTTCAACTACAAACCACCCGACATAGGAATCGACATGCCAGATGTCTATTCTGTCATCCGCTCCATTGTTTGAAACAGAAATAAATGCCCAGTTATAGATGTCAAATGTTCTTGTGATAAACGCTGATATTGGTGTACCACCTCCTTCTGGTTCGAGGACATGGATCAGCTCGATTTCTCCATTATCTGTATTCATTTTTGAGATAATCTGATCACCGATATCATTGTCTCTGTGGAAAATGTAGAGATTGTAACCATCCGGATCATCTTCCCAGTAAGCTAAACCGTAAGTTCGTAAATCTCCACGATCAAGCTCGGAAACGACATTACCTTCGATATCGATCCCGAATATGTTTGTTGTCGTACCTGAAGCCCAAAATATGCCACGTTGAGTATCCCATGCAAGATTGTTGCACGGATTACACGGTGCTTGAATTGTTCTTACAAGCTCGCCATCGGGACGGAATCCATATATTTCAACAGAACCTGATCCCCAAATTAGTTCACCATCATAGGTAAGATCTTTGTACCCATATCTGCTATCACCAGCTTGGGCGAACTGGTCAATAATTTCGTCATCACGATTCATTACATAAATAGAGGGATTATTATTACCACCACCAGCGATATAGAAGTTGGGATCAACAAAAACAGCTCCCTGTATCCGTGAATCTCCTGTGGTTTCGCCTGCGAGATATTGCAATCTAAAGGTCCAGGGATCCATTGCATCATCACCTAATAATCTTTTGTAAATTGAATAGTTGAGAGGTCCGTTACCATCGTTTGCAACATTAAATGAAACCACCGTCTGTTCATCAGGTGTTAGTTCAACCGTGATTTCTTCCTCTTCAATATTACATTCAGCATGAAGTAGGTCAATATCGTGAATGAACTCTCCGGGCTCGTCAAATTCGACACCAAGGATTACTGGCAAATAATCTGTTGCTGTGAACGTAAATTGGTACTCACCAAGGGGTAAATCCGCAAAGTCATATTCTCCTTCTTCATCCGTAATACGAGACATTACATAGCGATTGTTTTCTACAAAACAGCGTTCTACAACTTCTCCAGTTTCGGCATCGGTTATATTTCCTGCGATTGTAGCCCCCTCTTCCATATAACTCATGACCATCGACATCTCAACCAGTTCGGTTGTCTCTCTCCTTGCATCGATAAGCTCGAGTTGAAGTATGAGGTGGTGAATTCCAGCCTCCAAGCCGGCAGGATCGAATGTAAGTTCTATTTGCCGTTCATCATCTGGTTCTAGTAAACCTTCCATGGGTTCAAAGCTGAGCCAGCTCACTTCCTCGATCCCGTCATCAATAACATAGAAACCCCAATCCCAATTACCCCCGGTATAATTAGATATCCAAAGATTTTCACAGTCATGCGTTATGCCGTAGGTCCCACCCATTCCCCCGAATTGGGATTGTTGAATCACCTCTATAGCATTTTCTTCCAAATCTACATCGAATTGAATTAGAATTGATGCCTCGGAGATCGCCCATAGCTGTCCGTCCTGATGTTCAGGAACCCATGTCAGTGCATAACAACCAATCCCAGGCATATTCTGACAGTTAATTCGGTTTAATTCCTCGCCTTCAGGTGATATACGTCGAAGGAAGTTATCACCACCATAAGGATAGGTCCAAAGGTTTTCCCCGTCCCACGCAACTCCGGATGGCATAAACCCGAGAACGATCTCGTTCAACAGGTCACCCTGACGATCTATTTGGTATAACCTGGTTGGAGCATCGACACCCACCCAGTAGTTTTCACCATCAAACGCTATGCCCCAGGGGAAATACCCAGTTCCAAAATCTTCAACAAAATCCTCTTCCTCAATATTCCAGAAGTATATTCGTTGAGCGTCATAATCAGCTGCAACAATCTCATCACCGTTGTAAGCAAGCCCACACCAACCACGATTTGGATAATCGAAGAAATCCATACGGTCACCAACATCATCGCGACGAGGTCCCAGGTTTTGCCCTTCATCATCAGGATAAGTGAAACCAATCTCAAATTCAATGTCTGTGTTCCCGACATTAGTGAGCATCATTTGAGCGGCCTCCTGATCGTCTTCCGGGACGAACACCGCTGTCCCAAAGGGTTCGATCAGAACATCACCTATTGCAGGGGTACAGAAAGAGGATAACATTGTTGCGAGAATCAATGCAGTAAATAAACAGTTTCTGTTCATTGCTAACTCCGAAGAAATGTTGCAGGGATTAGAAAAGTAAGGTAAGTCTTCTTTCATCAATGTTCAAGAGATATCTTCATATTGTTAGAGAATTACTATGCTGATGTTATATATTATTTATATACATGGGGAAGACAATTTTAGTCAGAAAAAGGACATAATAATCCGCAAACAGGAAGCAAACTCACCCGGCAAAGCCAAACTGGTCGAAGGTCCGATTATAACATCGCTGTTCAAGCTCTCAGCACCCATGCTGGTCGGGCTCGCAGCGATAACAGTATTTAACCTTGCTGATGCTTTTTTTATTGCCAGATTAGGGACAACGGAGCTGGCTGCGATAAGTTTTACTTTCCCTGTTGTCGTATTGATAGCCGGATTGACACTTGGGATCGGGGTTGGTGTTACCGCAATAATCGCACAGCAAATAGGCAAAGGTGAATTCGAGGAAGTCAGACGGTTGACACGGGACGGATTGATCCTGGCAATAAGTATCGTCGTGATCGTCTGCACCGTAGGTGTGTTAACCATTGATCCAGTTTTTCGAATGATGGGTGCCAGTGAAGATATATTACCTTTTATTAAAGAGTATATGTTGATCTGGTATTCCGGTGTTGCGTTTGTGATAATCCCTATGGTTGGCAACTCAGCAATCAGAGGAACCGGAAACACCCTGTTTCCAGCTTTAATTATGGTCTTTGCTGCTTTGGTCAATATCATTCTCGATCCAATACTGATATTCGGTTTTGGACCTGTTCCTGCAATGGGATTGAGAGGAGCCGCCATTGCGACGGTTATTGGGCGTGGAACAACTATGGTTTTTTCGTTGTGGGTGTTAATTAAGCGTGAGAAACTGCTCAGTCTTTCGATTCCGCGGATAAGCGAGTTATGGAGTCATTGGAAATCAATTATGGTAGTAGGTGGGCCTGCAGGATTGACGAGTGTAATAACTCCGGTGGCGGCAGCATTCATAACGCGATTGGTCTCAACTCATGGTCCTGTGGCTGTTGCCGGGATCGGAGCGGGTGTTCGTGTTGAACAGTTTGTGAATATGATTCCGATAGCATTGGGCTCCGGATTGGCACCTTTCATTGGTCAAAATTGGGGAGCAGGGCATAGGGATCGTGTGAGAGAAGCAATTAGGCTGAGTAATCGATTTTTGTTTCTGACCGGTCTCACCGTTTACATAATTGTGGCAATACTCGCAAACCCAATATCAAATACCTTTACAAGCGATGCTGAAGTTGCGAGAATAATGTCGATGTTCCTGCAAATCGTCTTGATCGGTTTTTCGATGGAGAGCCTTTTTATTGTATCCGCATCGAGCTTCAATGCCCTCAGAAAACCCAAACAAGCTCTATCTCTGCACATGATCAGACTATTCGCTTTTCATGTCCCATTAGCTTACGCAGGATCAATGATTGGAGGTCTTATTGGAATATTTATTGGACTAGCGATCGCTAAGATTCTAACCGGGGTTGTTGGGTATGTCTGGATAAGGAGGGTAGGGAAGAGGGATCTATTTAGTAATTAATTCTGAAGAATGTAAAGAAGTACACACCTCACATTTTAGTTGATTTGCTTTTGCCACAACCACGCCTTCTTCCCAACTTGATTGTGAATCCAGAGCAGTTGTCAATATTTCTGGATGAATTCGCAAACGAGGCAGAATTCCAGCTTTTGCGGGTAGAAAGAGGATCGTTAAGCCTATTTAGCCTGATACTCTCACCCTGGTTTCCTCGAATATTTCAAAGCCTCAATTTAAATAGCTAATTAATCCAGTGACAATTTTTACCTTTGCGTGGGGTGAATAAATTTGTATATTGATCATTAGTATTTAACGAAAAAAGTAGGGTTTACTTTGAGTGATATACGAAGTACGCGTAAACTGATTGATATTGGTATGACAGAGCGGGAAGCGAAGCTTTATTTAGCAATGTTGCAGCGTGATGAGGCAGATGCGACCGAGTTACACAGGCTTTCCGGTGTTGTCAGGACTAAAGCATATGAGACTTTGCAAATTATGGTGCAGCGTGGTTATTGTCTGGAAAGAGTCTCTGGGAAACAGAGATACTTCAGGGCAGTACCTCCGGACTCGTTGGTTGATATATTTAAGGATCGCTGGGCAAAAGAAACTGATGTAAAAAACGAAAATGCCGATCAAATATTTAACGACCTCGATAGAGTATTCAGATTAAACTCGAAACTGAGTCATGAGTTTGATTTTGTAGAAGTTATTCGTAACCCTGAACAAAGTGCACAACGCTTTATTCAGTCGTTGAACGAATCTCAGATTGAAATTCTTGCTTTATGCAGAACTCCCTATGCCGGTTCCGATCCAAAATACAGAGAAGCTCAGATAAAAGCTCATTACGAACTGTACAAACGGGGAGTTGTCACTCGATCGCTATATATGTATGAGGAAGAAGTTTGGCCTTTGGTTCAAAATGTAATTGAATCTATCACAGAGCCCGGCCAGGAAGCGCGGATCGTTGATGATATCCCCACCAAAGTATTCATCTTCGATAAAAAGACAGTTCGTCTTGATGTACCCTCAACCCATTCAACCGACCATGCAATGTTCACAACAGTTGTGGTAAAGGATGTCAGAATTGCTGCGGCATTTATAATTCTTTTTGAAACGATTTGGGCAAGATCATTGAACCTTGAGGATTGGCTTAAGAAAATAGAAAAATAAAAGTGAATTAACTATTTAGATTGAGCTCCCCAGACAAAAGTCCCACTTCTCAAATCCATAAGTGCCTTCCTGATTTCTTCCTGTGTGTTCATCACAAAAGGTCCGTAACGGGCGATAGGTTCATTGATCGGTTCGCCCGAAATCAGCAATAATCGAGTTGAACCTCCTGACTTTATCTGGATTTGATCTCCGTCTGAAAATATTACCATTTTAGGGCTCCCCACCTTCTGATTGTCAATTAATGCCTCCCCTTCAAAAACATAAGCAAAAGCACTATGGTTTCCGGGTAAATCAAATGAAAAAGTGGCATCTGGAGAAATTGTAACGTCCAGATAGGATGGCTTAATTTGAATGTCAGTGACTGGTCCGGTCACTGATTGATACACACCAGCAATAACACGCACTTTGATGCCGTTATTATCAATTACTTCCGGGATTAAATCAGACAATATCTCTTGATATCTCGGCTCGCTCATCTTCTGTTTTGCTGGCAGATTTACCCACAATTGAAATCCCGCCATTTTTCCGTCTACCGGTTCAGGCATTTCCTCATGCATTATCCCACCACCAGATGTCATCCACTGGACGTCTCCTGCTGTAATGCTCCCCGAGTTACTAAGACTGTCTTTGTGATTTACCTTTCCGGACAGCATATAAGTTACCGTTTCGATTCCTCTATGCGGATGCATCGGAAATCCAGGCATGTAGTCATCCGGATTATCTGATCCGAAATGGTCAAACAGCAGAAATGGATCGAGGTGATCCAATTCAGGTGATGCTATGCTGCGGATGAGTTTAACACCTGCACCTTCGGTGACTCCAACCGGATTTATGATTTTTTCAATCGATCTGATTTTCATGGTTCTCTCGCTTTGACTATTACATAGTACGAAAGATAAATCAACATTCAACTTGATTTACAAACTAATAATGGATATTCGAGTTTCATATTAAATAATAACAAAGCCGCCCCCCGACACCGAGGTGTCTGGGGCGGGAATTGATAACTATTTTGAGGAAGATGTTTGGACACGGTCACCTTCCGAGTCTTGATAGAATCAGGAGTCTGAAGACGGTAGAAATACATAACTGATACTAACTTAGCGTCCCTGAATACGTAACCTTTAGTTTGATTTCTGCATCCTGAGACAATCCAAACTCAGTCTTTCTAATTTAGTACTGTCTCCAAAGTTATGCCGCGGACCACATTCAACTCATATCGATTTATTAAAGTGGGAGATCTGCTTGGAAAATTAAGTTTGAGTTTAGTTCTGCTGTTAATCGTATTGAGAGCTACGGATGGAATAAGCTCCTTGGGTACAATCGACTTGTTTCCTTCTATGCTAGTCTCCCATTCCTCATTTCCTACAGCAATTCCAAATCGTGCTTCACCCAGAAATCTTGGACCGAAATATGAAAATGATAGCCAAAATGTTCGTTTGGATTAAACTTCACTGTAACTTCAGGTGGATCGTATCTGAAAGCGCAAGAGAGATATTAGCCGATAAATATTAAAACTACTATAATTTCTTCATTTTCCAATCGGATTAATTTCAACCCGGGTGATTTTCTTAAGGTAATAATTTTTTCATATAGAACAAGTAGATTCACTCCGGTCCGGGAGTCGAATAAATGAGTAAAATTGATGTATAGCTGAGAACCAGTGCAAATACACTAATTATTCCTAATATCGTTTATTGTATAGATCAATATATTTCGCTAAATTGCAGGTAGGTTTGAAATCGTAAAGTTTGTAAAACTCTGGAAAAGAAAAATGCAGTACAAATCATCAGTTTTTATTTTACTGGTATTTGGAATTCTACTCTCCTCGGTAATGACTTCTACAGGTGCAGTTTCAAAGGGCCAGACAATTAGGGTTGTTCAAGCTGCGGATAACACCGTAAGCATATCTGCCGACCTGAAAGAAATCGCAGAGTCATCCCTTCAGTTAATTAAGAATCAGGACGAGGACTTTCTGAATTGCGGGACAGGAATTAATTATGAGTATAACAAGCCGATACTCCCATATATAAGTCGTTTCATCGTTATCCCGCCTCAAGCTGTGGTCAGATTGAATGTAGAAGCTGAGGATGTGAGAGCTGTACCCTTGGATTCCTATCCGCCTCTTTGCCTTGATTCAGAGTTAAGACCTGTAGATTTTGTTAATGCTGATTATGATATATACCCACAGTCTTTTGCAGAGATCAGTAGTCCATTCATCATCCGTGGGGTGAGAATGGTGAAATTGTCTGTGAATCCTGTCAGGTATCAGAAAAGCACAAATAGCTATCTGTTCTGTGATAACCTGAGAGCCACATTAGAATTCTCCGATGGCGATCCTGTTAATCCAGTCGAGAATCCTAATCGGCAACACAGGAGTCGCGAGTTTCTGAAGTTCCTTGATGATTTTGCAGAAAACAGTGATATTATCTCCAGAGATCACCCTGATGATCCTATACATTTTGGTGATCACTATTTGGTTGTAACGCACGAAGGTTGTCTCGAATATGCTGCTCCATTTATTGAGTGGAGGAGGAAGACCGGACATGATGTAGATATCCTGTCCATCCCAAATAATATCTCAAGAGATTCTGATCGAATAAAAGCACTTATTCAGGAACGATACGATTCCTATCTCAATGAAGGTCTCGATCCATTTGATCAACTGCTCTTAATCGGTGACAGAAGTAATTATGCATGGGGGGTAGTTGGTCCCTGGCAGCTTGAAGCAGACAGAGGCGAACGTATATGGGATGGTGCAAATCACGCAGATTATAAATATGCACTTTTAGAAGGGCGGGACAATTATCCCGACGTCGGATTCTCACGTTTCTGCGCAGGCAATCAACCGCTTATGGAGCTCTTCGTAAAAAGAACAATAGCCTATGAAGCTGAGCCATATGTTGAAGAAACGGACTGGTTCACGCGTGGAGGTGTCTATTCCCAGCATTGGGGAAATGATGAGCATCGTGCATGGAGAATAAGCATTCATTCAAACGTTAGGTGGGCTCGAGAGTTGCTAAGAATAAAAGGTTTCGAGGATGTGCGATTTTATGAAGATTATGAATATGATCAATCTGGAGCAGTAATCGGACCATGGGTCAGAGACTTAATGAATGAAAAGACAAATTTGCTACTCGGTCGAGCGGAAACCCTGTATTGGCAGCAGATTTTTACAGGTGTGGACGTGAATGAAGTGTTTCCGGTCCGCCTTGTTCTCAGTGGGCACGGAGAGTACGCAGCATGGACTTCGCTCCGATCGGGGGATGGAGATAATCTCCGCGGGCCTGTTGTCTCAACCTGCAATTGGGGTGGACCTCCGACAATCACAACAACTGCAACATGGCTTGAATTAGTAAATTCAGTTGTCCAGCGAGGTATGTCCTATGGATGGGGAAGAGTTTCAACAATTGCAAATGTTGAAAGGTACTTTCCCAATTTTGAGTTTGGTGAGGGTTGGCGTGCCTATTCTCACATTAGAACGGATATGGACTTCTATGGTGATCCGGGTTTAAGGGTCTGGATGGGAGTTCCTCAGCAGCTATCTGTGGAGTATCCAGAAGTTGTTGATGAGAATACGACGGTGATAGAAGTAGTCGTGACTGATGCAGACGATCATTCACCAGTTGCTGGAGCGTTTGTCACCCTGTATGATCCGGTTGACATCCCCGATTTTGCGGATGCAGATTATGCGGATTACTCCGACATGAGAATACAGATGTTACGAACTGGCGCAGATGGCAAGGTGCAATTTGTTCCGGGAGAAGATTTTGAATTTCGCCCTGAGAGTACTATTCAATTGACCGCCTTTGGTGATCAAATCAGACCGTATTTTGGTGAAATTGAGATTGCCATTCCAGAGTTCGCTGTCGATATTTCTGCAACAATAATCTCGGAAGTTCAAGGAAACGGAGACGAAAATACAAATCCTGGTGAGACATATGATGTTTCTTTAACCATTGGAAATAGTGGTGAAGCTGATCTTGAGGCTGTAGTAATGAGTATTTCTGCATCTTCACCATATTTTACCATCCTGTCTGAAGACAATATCGAAATTGGTGATATGGCAGCTGGGTCCGAGGTAGAGTTACAGAATCCGGTACGTGTTCAAGTTGCCGATAATTCTCCAGATGGTGAAATTCACATCACCGGCAAACCAGTTTTAGTGACCAAGTTCTTCAATGAGACTGGAAATTCAAAATCCGGAATTCAGTTTGATGTCATAGCTCCCCATTTGTTTATGAGCGATGTTGTTGGGGGCTTTGATATGCCATTTAACGATGAAGTTTATCCTCTCGATATTCAGATCACAAATGATGGCAGGTTGGATGCAGATGCTCTTAATGCGGAGTTAATCTCACTCGATTCATGGCTAACGATAATTAATCCAAGGTCGGAGTATCCGGCAATTGCTGTCGGTGAGAGCTCTGAACTTGGTGGAGAGGTCTTTACTGTCCAGACTGATGAACTTGCTTATCCCGGTGTCACTGCAGAATTACTCATGGTGTTGAGCAGGGATGAGATTATCATTGACTCCTGCTTCATTTCAATGGAGGTAGGAGGTGAACGGGCAGAGGCACCTCAGAAACCGGATAATTATGGCTACATTTGTCTTGACGACACAGATTCAAATTGGGAAGCAGCCCCTGAGCATGACTGGGTTGAAATTAGTCTCCGTGATGATGACAGAGATTTCGATGGCGTGTTGATAGAAGAACTAACTCCAAACACCCCTTTTGACGTCGGAAATGTGGCTGTAATCCAACTTCCTTTTGATTTCAACTTTTACGGTCAGGATTACGACAGAATCTCAGTGACGACAAATGGCTTCATATGTCCCGGAAATCAGGAAGTCACCAACCCTCAGAATTGGCCACTCGACAGAGGCATGGGTGGCGGTGCAGGGATGATTGCGCCATTTTGGGATTGGTTGATGATGGATAATCAGTCGGGTGTCTACTATTATTACAATGAAGAAGAGCACTATGTTATAATTGAATGGCACCGCTTCAAGCAATACCCGGATGGTGAGACAGACCTTACTTTCCAGGTCATTCTTTATCACCCTCTGGTCTATCTCAATGATACTGGTGATTCCAAAATTTTAATGCAATACCATTCAATTGAGAACCTTGAGGGAGCAAATGAAACTGAAGACAACATCCCATTCGCTTCGGTAGGAATTTCTAGCCCTGATGGATTTTCCGGGATCAGCTATACATTCGGGGGGGAATATCCTGTCACTTCTGCACCTCTTGCCAATCGTCGGACGATTAAATTCACGACATCGATGTGGGAGGAGTATCAAGAACCTCCAGAGGTAATTGGTGTTGTCTACGGCACTGCCACAAATGCGGAAACAGAAGCAGGTATTTTCAATGTCAACATAGAACTGAGCTCCGGTCAGGTGACTCAAACCGATGAAAATGGGTATTTCCGCATACCGGAAATTCCGCTTGACAGTTTATTCGACATTTCAGTGAGTCATGACGGTTATAGAGACACGACATTCTTTGAGCTTCAAATTGCGGATTCAGATTCTCTCGAATTCAACTTTGCCCTACAGGAAAATCTAAAAATTAATCCCGAAGACAATATTGATTTGTACAGCGGTTTTGAATTGATTTCGATATACCCTCAACCATTCAACAACATTGCGACCGTAAAGTTTTTCATCGAAGAAGCCGGTGAAATCAGCTTCTCAATATTCGACCTGAAAGGAAGGGAAGTTGAGACCCTGTTAAGAGACTACTCCTCTGCTGGTATCAAGACGATGAAAGTTGAGTCTTCATCACTGGTAGCCGGGTTGTATTTCCTAAGGGTAGATACCAAACTTGGTTCGGTCTCACGGAAGATTGTGTATGTGAAGTAACTGTGGCATCCCTGCCTGAGAATTAGCACTCAGTGATAAGTTAAGTAGCTCGGGCACTTGCAGCCCGGGCTACTTAACTAATTCTGAAGGAAACTCTATCTGATAATCAGCACTTGATCTGTTTCTTAGATTTGACCTATGTAGGATTTTAATTTTATGAACTGCGGAGTGTAAAATGAAAGCCTGTAATTTATTGTTAATTCTAATTTTTGGTTTCACCTTAGTTTTCCCAATTCCTACTCACGCTGAAACTATCCATGTTCCGGCCGATCACGAGACCATTCAGGTGGCAATTAATGCTGCAGAAAACGGTGACTCTGTACTCGTTGCACCGGGAGAGTATGTTGAAAATATCAATTTTAGCGGGAAGTTGATCTCGGTTATTGGCAATCCGGGTAATCCATCCGAAGTAATCATTAATGGAAATGAGAATGGGTCAGTCGTTCTATTTACTACTGGTGAGGGAGAAGAGGCTGTTTTAAATGGATTCACGATTACGGGAGGAAATGGAGATGTGTTCGAAAGAGGTGATAATTTTGGAGGGGGCATATTAATCTTTGAATCAAGCCCCATCATAAAAAATTCCATTTGCCAACGAAATGTAATGCAAGATCTTGGACGAAGTGAGGGAGGAGGTATTGCAATTGTGCGGGGTTCAGCAGTTATCGAACATTGTATCGTCAGAGGAAACATTGCCGGTGATGGTGGTGGCATCGCAGTTATCTGGGGAAGTTCAGCAAGATTGTTAAATGTGGAGATACTAAACAACGAAGCCCGAAGTGGAGAATCCAGCGATGGTGGCGGCATAAATATCACTGGGGAGGGGAGCAGTGTTGAACTTACGAATTGTCGCGTTTCAGGGAATTTTGCCGGTTGGGGTGCTGGAATATCTTTCAGATATGGAGCTAGTGGAGTTATCAATAATTGCGAGATATCCAATCATGATGCCTATTATGGCTCTGCAGTTTTCGCACTTCAGTGTCTACTAGAAATGAGCAATGTGACAATATCAAACAATATTGTTAGTGACAGGTTAGAAGATATTGGAGTGCTACAGCTCAGTGATGGAGCTTTAATGATGACAAATTCAATAATGCTCAACCCGGGTGAGATAGAGATAACCGGCCTCTATGGAAATTTAGGTGGACAGGAGATAGATATTGCATATTCGTCTATTGAAGGTGGTCAGGGTGGTTTCGGGGACGAATTCGCGGAAATCTTGTGGGGAAATGGTTGCATTGATGAGGATCCCTTGTTTGCGGATCCCGAAAATGGAGTTTACAACCTGACACCCGACTCACCTTGCATTGACACCGGAAATCCGAATGACGATTTCGACCCAGACGGTACGCGTGCTGATATGGGAGCCTATTATTTCCATCAGCAGGACATACAGATTGAGCAGGATTTATTAGATTTCGGTCATCTCGATTGTGGGCTTCAGGACAGCCTTGAGTTAAGGATTCAGAACGTCGGCATAGTACCATTAAGCATTATTTCTCAAACAATCACTCAAAATGAACCTGCCTTTTTACAGGGATTGGGTAGAGGTGAGGTTGTAATTGAGCCTGAATCCGTTCATTCCAGTTGGATCATCTTCATACCGACTGATTTAGTGCCGTTCGAGGGCATTCTCGAAATAGAATCAGACGACCCTGATGAACCGGTAGTCCAGGTAATTCTCCGAGGCGAAGCGGAACTTACTATTAATTCTGATGTGAGTGACATACCGGGCAGATTCGCAATAACTGAAATCTACCCAAATCCGTTCAACACAAAAACAAGAGTGACTTATTCTCTTGGATATCCATCGAAAGTGTCTGCCCAGATTTTCGACCTTTCAGGCAGAGTTATTGAATCATTAGTGAATGAAATACAACCGGCCGGTCAACATTTAATAACATGGAACAGCCGAGATGCAGTCTCAGGAGTTTATTTACTTCGGATGGAATCTTCTGACTTTAGTGATGTTCGGAAGGTTGTGCTGGTTCGATGATTTGGGATCAGTATATGGGTGAATGATTATTCAATCTAAGCTCCTGCTTTGCCTTGCAAATTGCACATCTAAGTAGCAGTGCTCTCCCAGCCCGGGAATCTCAATGTTATCAAACAAAAAGACAAAACTGGTTAAACACCCTGACAAATACATTCGGGGTGTTTTCTTTTTCCTAAAAGATTACTTGTGTTTGGGTAAATCCGGATATATTTCTCTTAAGCAATCGGGACAGATCCCGTGAATGAATTCACTCATTTCACTATCGGGTATATGATTCTCGGTATCTTGCCAGTTGCCTTTGTCATCTTTGATCCTCCCACAGGATGCACATAAGAAGGGTTTACTATTTCCATCATCAATTTTTTTGTGCTCAAGAAAATCCGGAAATATCTCTTTTTTACAACCTGGACAGATCCCATGTGAAAACTCAACCTTTGTACTGGCTCCTATGTAATCTTCGACCTCCTGCCAATATCCTTTGTCATCTCTAATTTTCTTGCATGATGCACATATTGGCAGCAAACCACTCAATGTCTGAATCCGAGATTGAGCCAATTCTAATTCTTCGTTCTTCTTTTTTAACTCATCTCTTTGGATTCGGATTTTTTTATATGAATCTGCGAGTGAGATTACCGAGCGAACACGCGCGATTAGCTCTATCATGTCATATGGTTTTCTTAAATAGTCAATTGCTCGCGCTTGGAAGGCAGTACTCAGGTCTTCAGACGATGTCATAAAACCGGTACATATAATCACAGGTATGTTTTCTGTTTTTTTATTGGATTTTAGTCGGTTGATTACCTCAATCCCTGAAATCCCTGGCATTACCCAGTCTATTATGATTAAATCCGGATCTTTTTCAGACGCTATTCGCAGACAAGTTTCACCATCCATAGCTTGGATAATGTCGTAATTCTCTTCAGTTCTCTCAAGGTATGCCACTAAAACCTTGAGACTTGAAGGTTCATCATCAACTACAAGAATTATCTTAGTACTCATTAAACTACTCCGGACGTGTTGAATTTATCTGACGAATCCGAGTTCAAACTGATGAATGGGTAGATTACCCACTCAAATACTGACTTCACATGTTGCATCCTATAATCTAATAGTGAATTAGCTGCTTCACGTAATTATTTTTTAAGTTAAGGCTTTAGACTACTATTCTCCAATTTATTTTGCAACTAATACTCTAATTTTACAATTTGATTGGGAATTCAAGATTTTTGACTCAATGTTCAGAAGGCTTGGCTTGTTCGGTGAGTCAGATATAAAGCCCGGGCTCGTTCCGTAAGGAACTCCTTCTATTGAAATTAAAATTAGAAAAACCTCAATAATCCCGATCCCGTCGATCGGTGTTTTGCAACTATGCAGTTAAATCCCTATTCCGAATCCCTAACATCCCACTCACTTGCTAACAGACCAAATTATGTGTATTAATATCTATTAAATCCAATATCTATGGAGATTTTTTATGTCTGAACTGACATTTGATTTTTGTATAGACGGAGACAATGCCGAAGTTGGTGCAAATGAAAAATAGTAATACTTGAAGCGGAATTTGAAACACATGTGCTTGTCAGGAAGGGACCTATCTGCCCGGTAAATCTGAGAAGCTCGGGATTGATCCTGTAACATCTGCGATAATCCTTACACAGCTGGGCGCAGTCGCGGAATGGGTTTCGGAAGCTTGGGCAGGAGAGTGAGGCGAAACAGGTGTAGGATTTGATTAATTAGTTATTGGGGTGATGTAGTGTTATGGTGTAGGGTGAGTGGCCTGGGATAATTGTTACTAAAGTTTCTTTACTATTTAAATTGCAATAATCCTCAATCTTTCATCAAACAATGAGTTTTTAGGAAATACTGGCAGGGAATCAATCTAAAAAATATAAGGAGAATTATCTTGAAATTGAAAACAATTGTACCAGTACTGCTTTTAGTTCTTTTACTAATTCTCGGCTGCTCACAGTCGGGTGTCTCACATCTCTCGCAAGCGGATGGTGGTCTTCCGCCGTTTACGAGCATGAAGGGAACAGGAACACTAAGTCCTTCCCAGAATAATCACTTCAGCTTTGCCGTCTTTGGCGATAGCCAGGGAGATGAAAAATCACGCATAATGATCGGTAAAATCTTTGAAGAGATTAATCAGTATCAACCTGTGCGCCCAGTGTTTGCCTTCTGCTTAGGAGATATTGTCAAAGGAAAAGATCCTCAAGATCCCACGAAACACATCAGGCAGAAATTCTCAGACTATCTGGAACTCGCGAAAACAGCAGGGGTTCCAGTGTTTAATACACCGGGCAATCATGAGATGGACGACGCTGATGATATTCCCAGTGAAAGGATGCAAAAGATATATCAAGAGAGTGTTGGTCCGACCCATGGGTCTTTCGACTATGGAAATTCACACTTCATTGCCCTGAACACCGAGGATGTTCCTCCAGCAGGCACACCACCTCCACCAAAAGGAGTTGAGTTCAGTTTTATCAGCGATAAACAGCTTGCACAACTCGATAAAGACCTCGAAGCAAACCGGGACAAAACACACATCTTTGTCATGATGCATTATCCCATGAAACCGCACCGACGACAGGACATTCTAAATCCTGCCAGCCTCAAAAAGGTGATTAACATTTTCAAGAAATACGACAACATTGCTTATGTCTTTGCATCTCATGAACATCTGTTCTATAACCCACAAGATCCGGGCAATGTAGAGACTGTTGCACCTTTTAGCGTGGGAGATCCCACTCGCTATCTGGTTTCAGGAGGTGGAGGTGCAGGTATTTATGTTGATGGAGCAGAAGGGGGATTTCACCATTACCTGATCATTGAAGTCGACGGGAACAAAATTTCTGTCAAAATACATAAAATGGATGGTTAATAAGGAATTTGTAGAACCATGAAGCCCGGGCTATTGCAGCCCGGGGCTCTCCATCAATTCATTTAACAAGCACCATTTTACTGGTCTGACTGTACCTATCCGCAGTCAACCGATAGAAATAGATCCCAGCCGGGGCACGTGCGTTCCAGACAACATGATGATATCCAGCGTTTATTGGACCATCGACAAGTGAAGCTTCAAACCTGCCATATATGTCATAAATATCAATCCTGATTTGAGCAGTACTCGGAACCGTGAAAGATATTGTGGTAGAATTATTAAACGGGTTGGGGTAATTCAGCCCGAGTGAGAATTGATCAGGCAATACTATTTGTGGGTCATCGACTGACTGGGTGAAGGGGATTACAATATCATATCGATTGAAGGATTCGGTTAAAAGCAATCCATCTGATGCCTCAACGTACCATGTAGCGGTAATCTGCTCCCATATTCCGAGATATGCGGATATTGTGTCCATTTCACTGATTGAAATTGTAGTATCAGTGCCAGTATCAAATGTGAAAATGGTGTCTAAATCATTATAATCGATGTTCAAATTCAAACAATAACCGACAGAGTCGCTGTCTATATCGGAGCTCCCCTGCCAAATGAATGTGGCTTCATTTTCAGGAATTACCGCCCCATCAGCTGGCACGAGTAATCCGAATCGTCTTGGGGCATCATTAACCGGTTCGATTCTCACATTGAATGCTTCACTTAATGCAGCACCCTCCGCATCCTGGCATCTCAGGGTTATTTCCGCACCTCCAGGAAGGTTGAAATCCTGTTCCGGATTAAGAGAAAGCACAGCATTCCGCTCAATGCTCAAAGCCAATGGTTCCGGTGCATCAATTATGATATACTGGAGTTCCTCGTTGTCAGGATCGTGGAAGATTGTGTCAAGCATGGCAATTTCTAGGCGACCTCCATCTTCTATGTGAACGATGTCAGCTAAGGGGTTTATTAAAAACGGTGCGCGATTTAGGTTTTCAATTTGAATGTTTACTATAATTGAGCTTTCACTTTCTCCATCGGAAGCAATAAATATCGGATTATATTCACCAGCGTCATCATATCCGGTAACCCAACGAAAGTGACCCCTGCCTTCACCTTCATCGGTGAATTCGATGTCGTCAGGCAGGTTCCTCTGGTCCATGTCCAAGGCAATCTCATTGCCGTTTGGGTCCACGGCTACCATCTCAAACTCGACGGTATCAGTTTCGGTGACAATAACGTTTTCCGGCTCAATTGACCAATCGGGGGGAAAGGGGATTCCCATGGCTCCTGCACAGTCGAAAATATTTAAGTGACTGCCATTAGCTATAAATGAATACTCACCTTGAATGGCAAGTGACCCATAAGACGAATAGTCAATAAAAGATCCTCTAACTTCAGGATTTCCTGGATCGGAGATATCTAATATCCACATAGAATGAGGATACTTGCTCGTTACAACTGCAAATTCATTTTGCACGTCAATTCCACCTGGAGCGCATTCCCATTGAAAAAATGCTAATTCTTCCGGATTTGCAGGATCAGAAACATCAATTATCCACAACCCGGAGTCTGGTTCCTCTTGTTTATAAACAGGTAAAAATGCAATTTCATTTTGTACGGCAAGACTGCGAATTTTACGTCCTGGGAGATTCCCAACCTCCTCAGGATTTTCTCGGTCACTAACGTCAATAATTGTTAAACCTCTATTATTATTGGCGATATAAACAAATCCGTTATCAATTACCAGATCAAATACTATGTCTTCTGTATCTATATCAGAGACTATAACTGGGTCCTCGGGATTTGTGACATCAACAATGGCCATTCTTGTCCTCCACCTCCGATCTAGTTGTGATGAGGATAGATAAGCATGGGTATCATCTGCGGCAACAATAAAGCATGGAAAATTCACGCGCCCAATCCTTCTTGGTCTTTGAGGATCATTTATATCTAACACCTCCATCCCTCCAGAACCTGTGGCAAAATAAACATAATCACCAATCATGTCTACATCAGCAATGTCCCCTGAATTTGGAGCATATCCTGCTAAATATATTGGATTCTCTGGATTTGCAACGCTTATAAGATTTAGTTCAGCAAAATGTAACTCGTCTTCTTCGTCTTCAAATTCTGACCAAAGATTCCCTTCGAGTAAAAACAGAATATCGTCCCTAACAAGGACTCCACTCGCATAACCCATTGAAAGAAAACGATCAGTTTGATTTGGTCTGATCGGGTCCTCAAGATCGTATAAATAAACGCCAACAGCAGTTTGACTGTTACGTGGAAAATCCTCACAGACATTCATTATCAACTTATCATCTTCAATTTCAAAATCAGAAGAGTGGCGATTTCCTACTCCATTTGAAAGTAGTTCTGGATTAGCAATATCTTCTATGTCATAAACAGATAAATAGCCCCAATCATATTGAGAATAAGCCAAATTGTCTCGGATTTGTGTCTTCTTGTACGAACGCCCCCTCTGAAACGAGGATATTTCATCCGGTTCTTGAATGTTAGAAACATCCAGAAAAATAACTCCGGATTCTTCAGTACTAAATACTGCCAGGTTTTCCTTTATGACAATATGGTTTACATCACCATATTCTTCAATCTGGAGAATAATCTCTGGTTCATTGAGATTCTCGATATTAATAATATACACCCCTTCATCATCGTAAGATGCGAAGATAGTAGAACCACATACAGCCACACCAAGTGGATCTTCAGGCATATCTGTTGCAGAAATTATCTCAGGCTGTTCAGGTTCTGAAACATCAACAATAATTAGACCTACTCTCAAGCATGAAATGACAGCTAAATCATCTTCAACGTCGAAATACATTCCATAGTCTAAGTCTATTGATCCGATAATTACAGGATTCTCGTCGAGGTTGGTTATTGTCAAGTTTTGTTGTGCCAATAAATAAGCTTGATCATTTTCAAATATAATGCTGTGAGGAGAAATACCTCTCAAATGACCAGCTTGAGAAAGATGATTTTCTTCGCTTATGGTCATCACATTCAACCCAGTGTGATCAGTTGCTACATAGACAATTTCACCAGAAATGGCTACAGCGTATGCCTCATCCCAATAGTTAAACATACTTCCCACCTGTCTAATTCCGAGACTATCCTGAGCGTTTAGCTGGATTGTGGTGAGCAAAACTACAAATAATAATGTAAAAAGATACTTCATCATCTCTCCAAAAATTATGCAAAAATTGGAAGTCGTGTGAGTTGTGTTTGTGTGGATGTGAGGTGTTTAGGAAAAGTGGGTGTAAAGGCTATTGATTTATTTGATCAGGTTGATTCTTGAAATGAATCCCTAAAATCATTTTATCCACTACTCCTAATTACAAGATAACAAGAAGCAAGATTAAAAGCAAGAGGGAGCTATTCTGATTCCTATGAATCTGGATTAGGTTATTAATCGAGGATTTGGGTTGAAGATATTCAACCCCTACATGTGTGGCATGGGATACTTGTTACCCATGTTTCTTTACTGAAGAGTGCTGAGGGTGTTTGAATTGTAAGGAAACACGGGCAATTAATAGCCCGTGCCACACTCGATTTTCTCTCACGAAGTAATGAATCCCGAAGGGTCGTGATGGTCGGGCAGGAATGCCCAACCTACTGGGCACGAAATCGGGAAAGATAAAGGAATCATTGACTTATCGTTCGGAATAGAGTATCTTCTGCAAAAGATAAGGCGATGCTGTTGGTTTCAATTGCATCAAAAAAACCATAAAGCTGGAGACGAAAAATGGACGAAGAGCACGAATGTCATTGCATGTCGGATAAAGACTTCAAGGCTGATCTGGCAAAAGATATTTTTCTAAAGGTTATGGAAAAAGCCGAGGAACGGTATTTTGAAATGACCTTTGAGGATGAATCCAACGAACCACTCACCGAAAAACAAATCACAGAATACATGTCTTGGTCAATCAATGTTGTGAACAAGATGTTTAAAGAGCTTGAGTAAGTTATTGATTTCTTTAGGAATTTCAAAAGGGTTGAAGATATTCAACCCCTACAGAAAGAAAATGTTCATCCCATACAAAAAACGGGTTTGATTAAATATTTTCAAAACCTATGCAACCAATTCATGAATTGGGGTGTCTCATAGTCAGAAGATTACTGCAGTGATATTCTTTTTTTAGAGGAAAGTTGGATTTCGAACAATTATTAAAAGCCTGTTACAACGATGTTGTCAGGTATTCGCGGGCAATGGCTGGGTCAGCAGTTGATGGGGATGACCTCCTTCAGGATGCGCTGATTCGGGCGTGGAAGGGATTTCCGCGACTGAATGACCCGGACAGGTTTAAGTTCTGGTTGCTCAAAATTATCAAGAACACACACTTTTCAAGGTCCCGTTTACAATGGGCGAAGAGAATGTTTGGTCTTGAGGCAGCAGGAGATTTGCCCAGCACAGATGTTCTTCCATATGAGGAAAAAGAGCTCGTCAGGATGGCATTAAAACGATTACCTGAAGCACAGCGGGAGGCATTAATATTGTTTGAAGTCCTCAACATGAGCATAGCTGAAGTAGCTATGCAACAGAAAATCACTAATTCCGCCGCAAAAAGCCGTCTGGCGCGAGGTAGAATCAAACTTCGCGAGGCGTATCAAGCTTTGTCAAACATGGAGGCTCGTCATGGAGCAAGAGTCGTACAACCCGGTTGATCGAGGTTTGAAGCAACTGGCTGATGAAGAGCTCAAGCCTTTTCACTATGAACGAATGATGGCGGGAGTGCGGAGTAAAAACGAGAGGATTAGCCCAATCATGAACATCACAAGAAAAACAGCGCTCATTTCGGTAGCATTTGCAGTAATCGTACTGGCTATGGTTCTTATTCCAGCCACTTATTCGATGAAAGTCGGGGATCTGGTCACCGCCGAGTTTGCGGTGGATGTTAATATCCCGAAGGGCGGAGCATCACCGGCAGTAATGCCTGATTTGGATAATGTCATGAAGGCAGTTGAGGGTATTGAGGGAGTTGTCAACCGGAATTTGAATATCAATAACGGTAATGCCGAATTGGTTATGACGTTCGTTGATAGAGACATTAAAGACGTTGAACCTGAGATAAGAGCAGCTCTGGCTGGAGTTGTCGACAAAAATGCAACAATATCTCTGCGAAGTGAAGAGATCACCAAACCGGTTGGAGGAAACGCACTTGCGGCTGTAACCAATGGAAGAGTTTGTATTGGTGTTGAAGGTCCGACAGATGAAGAGTTAGAAAATACCTTGAGAGCTGCTTTTGCATCTCAAGGACTCCAACTTACCGAAGTAGATGTAAAAACGGAACATATGGGAGACGGGGAGATTCGGCGGGAGATCAGAATTGGTGCAGTCGGAGCCGATGAAGGAGCTCTAGAAGACTGTGAAGGAGCCGCTGGAGTTGCTTTGGAGGCAATAGAAATCAACATGGATCAGGATGGTCAGGTTAGGATAATTAAGAAGTACATTGATGGGGATGATGAGAAAATAAGCCCTTGAGCCTGCTCGAAACATAAATAAGAGTACCGTGACGCCTGATTAAAAAATCAGGCGTCACGAATTTAACCCAAAAATAATATTGTAGGTGTAAGGAAATAGAATACACTGGTATATGATTTTAGAAAGTATTATATTATAAAATATCTTGTTCATGAAAAATGGAACCAGAGGACAGTTATTATTGTAAAAGGGATATGAGGAAACACCCCAACATATTAAAAAATCTGATTTCGATTCTTGTTGTTTTTGCATTTTGTGTCGCAATGACTCACGTTTTGATTGATTATGCCGCACCGCATGAATCACATTCAGATCATTGTTCAGAAGATGTTCCAGTTCGGGCGAATAATCAGGATATGGGTGCCTCGGATGATTGCTCATGCTTATGTCACATCTTTGAGCAAAAGTCATTAACTTTCTCAAGCCTGCAAATATACATGCCCAGCTTCCTGTTGGAGCTTCCACCAAACCTATCACCGAAATCGACCTATCCCGAGAGGATAGAGCGTCCCCCTCAAGCTTAGTTTTTTACCAATCGAATGTATTTCCTAATCTGATTTTCTAAAATACGGATTATGGACATACTCAGACTTAGCTTAAATAAACGAAAAAAACACCTTAAGAAACTTCTTTCCGAATAAACGGGATTAAAGAAGTTATTACGAGTTACAACTCGGAGGAACACCATTGTTTGGTAAAATTATTATCTTCCTGTTGATGATTTCTGCATCCATATCTGGGATAACATCCCTCCTTGCAGAACCATTGACTATAAATGAGGCGGTTCGGTTAACGCTTAAAACACATCCAGATGTGAAGATTGCTTCAGCCCTGATTGAGGAGGCTAAAGGGAATCGAATGAGTGAGCTTTCTCTCTCTTCTCCCGGATTAGCGATCGAATACGAAGGCATTCCAGATGGGGAGGGATTTTCAGAATATGAGGAAAGGCGGATTGCAATTTCTCAGGAGTTTGAATTTCCACTTCGATACATCTGGCTCAGTCGATCTGCTAATATAGAGGTTGAGCTTGCTAGATTGGAAAGTAGATCTTTGCTACTCGACCTTGAAGCTCGAATTAGGCAAACTTATTTTGATACCTGGATTCAAATTCGCTCGAATGAAATCCTAACAGAAATTTCATTGGGTGCGGAAAGCTATGCTCAAAAAATTGAGAGACAATTCGAGTTAGGAGAAGCCTCTCGGCTTGACGCAAAACGGGCTCGCCTTGAGGCTCTCGAAGTTAAGGGGCAGCTTAAAAATGCAATTCGGTCTGTTGCGACGGCAAAATTAAAATTGGCGTCACTAACAGGTTATGATGTTAGTGACGTGGAATTGGTGTTCTCACTAGATGACAACCAAATTGACACAGACCGGATAGGTAGAGCATTGTTAGATCTCAAAAGCACCTCTAATCAGGTGATAAAAGAGCCAATTGCAGATAATCCGGAGACAGCCTTCATACAGGCGGAATTAGAACTTGCGGGAACTGCAAAAACGCTCAGTAGAACAGCATGGTTGCCCGAGCTCGAATTCAGTTACTTTCAGCAAACAGTTCCAGACGATGATTCTGAATTCTGGGGAGTTGAGCTCGGCTTCAATTTGCCAGTTTGGTTCTGGTGGGGTGGAAGAGGGGATATGAAAGTTGCTGAAGCTCATGAGAAAAATATTAAAGAACAACTCGCAGCCAATCAGATAGATGTGCTCTCCGAATGGCAGGAGATTGCACAGAATCTCGTATCGGCGGTTGAAAGGTATGACTTATACAAACATGATATTCTGCCTCTTAGTCAAGAAACTTATGAACTTTCCATACGAAGTTTTGATGTAGGTGAGGCGGATTACTTTGAGGTAATAGATGCTCAAAGAAACTTGCTGGATGTGCAGCTCGACTTCCTCGAGACAACAGGTGATGTATACAGCAATCAGATCGAAATCGACCGTCTCGAAGGACGATCGATTCTTGATTATGAAAATAAAGGTAATGAAGGCGATACCCGGAGAAAACCATGAAACTAAGATTTCAGAAAATAAATTTAAAAGTGCTTTTCTTTGCAATGATAGGTATTTCACTCATCGGTTATGTTGGTGGTTCTTTTGCAGTAGATGATGATCCACACGCCGGGCACGACCATGCTAAGGTTGAAGAATATGAAGCTGAGGAACTCGATCCACATGCTGGGCATGACCACGGATCTGAAGAGGCTGAAGAAGCTGACTCACATGCGGGTAATGATCATGAAGCAGAAGAGGTTGATCCTCATGCCGGACATGACCACGGAGTTGATGAAGCTGATGATCATGCGGGTGTTATACATATAGGGATGCAGGGGATTAAAGAGGCAGGAATTGTTGTAGAACGGGTGAAAAAGGGAACTTTGAAAAGCAACTTAAATTTACCCGGTACAGTTTTGCCGCATCCGAATGGAGAAGGACTGGTCGGGGCGTTGATCGAAGGGAGGATCAAAGCTCTGTATGCAGATTACGGTGACTACGTTGAGGCTGGAGAAGCTCTTTGTATGATTGAATCTCCGACGGTAGGTGAGGCAGAAGCGGCATTTGCTATATCAATGGCTGAATATACATTCATAAAAAGTGATCATATCCGTCACCAACAGCTTGTTCAAGAGGGGATTGGCTCTCAGAAGGAAGTACTCGAACTGAAAATGCAGCTTGATATGGTTCAGAATACCTTGAAGTCTGCTGAAAACACCTTAATGGCATTAGGTTTTTCAATGAGTGATATTGAGAAACTGAGATCGGGGCAGCAAACAGCCGGTGTCGTTACGCTTCGCAGTCCGATCTCAGGATCAGTAGTAAACAGGGAAGCTCGATTGGGGATGAAAGTAAACCCTGACATGGATTTGTTTCACATTGTTAATAACAGTAGGGTCAGGGTGCAGGTCAATATTCCTGAACATGAAATACAAAACATCATTCCAGGTATGGACGTACAGGTTTCATCACTTAATGGCACTGGAAATGTTCTTTTCGCATCAATAGATAGAATTTCAGGCATGATCTCGGAGGATACCAGAACTGTCACGGCATTCGTAGACGTATCCAATCCCAAAAAGAATCTCCTGCCCGGAGCTTATGTCACAGTCAACATCGACATGGATAAGGGATCAGAAGAAGCGTTTTTAGTTCCTGTTGAATCGGTCATTTGTGACGAGCACGGAGACAAGCTCGTGTATGTAGAGGTTGAACCCGGAGGTTTCGGCGAACGCGAAATAGAAACCGGATACAGTAAGGGTGGGTGGTATGAAGTATCCGAAGGGCTGATGATGGGTGAGCGCATTGTTATGAAAGGTGCGTTTGCTATTAAATCCGAGGCTGGAAAAAGTGAGTTTCATGGCGGTTGTTCACACTAAAAGAGATAAACTATGTTGAAGAATCTTATTGAATTTTCCATCAACCGTCGGTTGCTTCTTGGATTATTCCTACTTGTAGTGATCGGAGTGGGAGCCGTTTCATATCGACAACTTCCAGTCGATGCTTTCCCGGATATCTCACCAATCATGGTGCCTGTTTTTGCAGAAGCTCACGGTATGGCTCCGGAGGAGGTTGAGAGGTTAATTACATATCCCATCGAAACGGCAATGAATGGTTTGCCCGGTATTACTGATATTAGGTCAACATCTGCGTTTGGTATGGCTGTAATTTATATCTATTTCAAGGATGAAATCGATATATACTTTGCCCGGCAATTAGTGTCTGAACGATTAAATACTGCAATGGCAGACTTACCGGAAATGCATGAACCACCGGGATTAGGTCCAATATCTACAGGACTGGGTCAGGTATTCATGTATTACCTTACAGCTGATGAAACAGTAGACACTGATGGGCAACCGCTGGATATTTACCTGAGAACGTTGAATGACTGGGTGGTAAAATACCAGATCGGTACCGTTCCAGGTGTTACGGAAGTACTATCAATGGGCGGAAACGTACTTCAGTTTCAAGTTAATTTAGATCCACACAAATTAATGGCATACGACCTTGGTCTTGAAGAAGTTGTTGAAGCCATTCAGGAGAACAACAGAAATGTTGGTGGTCAGTTTATAATCCGGGGTAGAGAAGAATATCTCATTCGGGGTCTTGGACTACTGGAAAACGCAGAGCAACTCTCGCAAATTAAGATTAAGGAAGTTGATGGTGTTGTAGTCCGCTTAAGTCAAGTCGCGAATGTTAATATCGGTCCAGAAATTCGGCGCGGTGTTGTCCTGAAGGATGGAGTTGGTGAGGTTGTCTCTGGAATAGTGTTAAAACTCTTCGGGGAGAATACCAGTAATGTAATTGAAAACCTCTACACAAAAATCGATGATATAAAAGAGGGTCTACCGCAAGGTGTCCAACTCGTTCCATTCTACGAGCAAGCCGATCTCGTCACCAAAGCCACCGGCACTGTAAAGAACGCATTGTTTACGGGTGCGATCCTGGTAATTTTGGTACTTCTGCTGTTTTTGGGAAATGTTCGAAGTGCGCTGGTTGTGGCGGTTTCTTTGCCAATGTCAATGTTGATGGCATTTCTGTTTATGAAACAAACGGGGATATCAGCAAATCTTATGTCGCTCGGGGGATTGGCAATCGCAATTGGTATGATTGTCGATGGTGCGGTGGTAATGGTCGAAAATATCTGGCGGCATTTGGCGGAGTCTGATGGCAAAAAGTCGCTAAAAGAAGTTATTCTAATTGCAGGGCAAGAGGTCTCAAGACCGATTGCATTTGCAATTGTTATCATCATCATCGTATTCCTGCCACTGTTTACACTGGAAGGAATTGAAGGAAAAATGTTCAGTCCGATGGCTTTCACAATTACATTCGGATTGATCGGTTCGTTAATTTTCAGTTTCACGCTCATCCCTTTCCTTGCTTCATTATTTTTCAGAGGAAAAATATCCAATAAGGATAACTTTTTAGTTAAGGGAATTAAAAGTTCCTATAAAGCAATTCTAACTAAGATTATTGCTAAACCACTAATGGTAATTCTGCCTTCTGTAATAGCTCTGGGGATTAGTCTTCTCCTCATACCACATTTGGGTACAGAATTCATTCCCACGCTGGAGGAAGGAGCAATCTCTGTTCAAGTGATTGCTGCTCCTTCAACTTCTTTGGAAGAGATGACGCGGATTCTTGAAATTCAGCAGGAAAAGATGGCAAAGCACCAGGAGGTGACGTATTGTGTAACCTTAATTGGCAGACCAGAAGCTGGGTCGCATCCTCATCCAGTTAATACCGCTCATATCCAATTAGGCTTGATACCATTTAAGGAATGGGATTCTGGGCGAACCAAGCAAGATCTTATCAACGAGATACGAGTTGAATTAGAAGCCTATCCGGGTATTCAAATTGCCGTTTCTCAGCCAATCCAAAACATGTTTGATGAGCTTTTGTCCGGTGTTAAGGCTGAGCTTGCAATTAAACTGTTCGGCGAAGACCTCGAGGTGTTAAGAACAAAAGGTGATGAAATCAAAAATCTGCTGGGCAACGTCGAGGGCATTGCTGATTTATCGCTTGAACAATCATTCGGTCAACCGCAGGTTCAAATTGATGTCGATAATGAGATTGCTGCGAGATACGGTCTTGGTGTCGATGACATAATGGAGACCATTGAGATCGGTATTGGTGGCGAGGTTATCGGTCAGGTATATCAACAGACGCGCAGATTCGGAATATTAGTCAGGTATGATGACCGATTCAGAGATGATGTTGACGCTATTGGAAACATCAGGATTCATACCTCTAGCGGGAGTTTTGTACCTCTTTCTACAGTTGCAAAAATCAGCGAGGTTTTAGGTCCGATCCAGATTAATCGGGAGAAAAATCAGCGTCGTATTGTGGTACAGGCAAATGTTGAAGGTCGAGATCTCGGAAGTGTTGTCAATGAAATGCAAGCTGTGTTAAAGGAAAATTTGGAGCTGCCACCTGGATACTTCATTGAATATGGTGGACAATTTGAGAATCAACGTAGGGCAATGGCACGATTAGGGATTATTGTGCCATTGACAATGCTAATTATTTTCATCCTGTTGTTCTCAGCATTCAACAATATGCGCCATGCGATATTAATTTACCTGAACATTCCTTTTGCATTAATCGGTGGTGTTTTAGCCCTTTATATAACAGGCCAATATTTGTCTGTACCGGCATCAATCGGTTTTATTGCCCTGTTCGGGAATGCTGTACAAAATGGCATTGTGATGGTCAGCTATTTCAATGATCTTCGAAAGAAAGGACTGCCTCTTAACGAAGTAATTCTAAAAGGAGCTGTTTTGCGAGTCAGGCCAGTTTCTATGACTGCACTTACAACAATTTTGGGATTAGTCCCGTTACTTATTGCAACTGGAATTGGTTCTGAAATTCAAAGACCTCTGGCTATTGTTGTCGTTGGTGGCCTTCTTACATCCACCACCCTGACCTTGTACTTGTTGCCATCACTATACGGCATCATCGAACGTAAGTGGGGTAAGGAAAATTGATGATTCTGGAAAATCGTTAACTTATAAGGATGTTTAAGGGACAATTCTGTCTGTATGTGTCCAATACGCCCTGAGAGACAGAACCTGTATCCTTCAGATCAATAATCTACGCACATCACCTCCGAATCAGCAAATATAAGACATAAAAACGCCCTTGGGAGATCGTCTCTCCTAAGGGCGCTTCTTTACAAAATATCATTTTGACAATTGATAACATTCATTTTGGCAACTTTCCTTATGAATCCTCTACTGAGTGGTAACGTGTCCCCCAACGTTTGTATAGAACCGGCAATACCAGCAAAGTAAGAATTGTGGAGGTTATAATTCCTCCGATGACGACAGTTGCAAGCGGTCGTTGAACCTCCGCCCCAACACCATTTGACATTGCCATCGGAACAAAACCGAGGGATGCTACAAGCGCTGTCATTATCACCGGACGCAACCGCTGGAGACCTCCCAGTTTAATTGCGACATCAATTCCATTACCTTGTTTTACGAGATTACGTATCGCCGACACCAAAACAAGACCATTGAGGACCGCTATGCCGGATAAAGCGATGAATCCTACACCTGCAGAAATACTAAATGGCATAGCACGAATCACCAAAGCAAATACCCCGCCTACCGCTGCCAATGGTACACCACTAAAAATTAATAATGCGTCCCTGATACTCTTGAATGACAGATAGAGGAGACCAAAGATCATCATCAACGCGATGGGAACCACAATCATTAATCTTGTGCGAGCGCGTTCAAGATTTTCAAACTGCCCTCCATAGCGAATGAAATAACCAGTCTCCAATAGAACTTCTTTTTCTAATTTTGCTCGAACCTCGCCGATGAATGAGTCAATATCCCGTCCACGTACATTACATTGGACAACGACTCGTCGTTTGCCCCATTCCCGGGTGATTGTTGAAGGTCCCTCTGTCTGTTCAAATCTGGCAACTTGACCTAAAGGAATATGCTCCCCGGCTTGACCATATAGCAATATTTTATGCAGTGCTTCAGGCGTACGGGTAAATGTCGTATCGAATTTGACTGCCAATTCAAACCGCCTTTGATCCTCCCGAACCTCGCCAACCACCGAACCACCGATCATTTTGATTGACTCGAGAACGACTTCCGAGGAGAGCGAATATCTGGAAAGTGACTTCCGATCTACAATCAATTTCAGAACCGGTTGACCTGTGATCTGCTCCTGATTCAGGTCAGCCACTCCTTGAATTTCACCGACTATTTTGGATATTTGATCTGCTTTTTGTTTTAGAATTTCCATATCATCACCAAAAACCTTTATACCTACATCGGTGCGGATGCCTGAGATCATCTCATTAAAGCGCATTTCTATCGGCTGGGTAAAGCCCATGTTCATTCCTGGAAGATCCGATAACTCGGCATCCATCATCTCCACAAGTTGCTGTTGGTTATTCGTCTGCTTCCACTCCTCTCTTGGCTTCATGGCAATAAACACATCAGCTAACTCGACTCCCATCGGATCAGTTGCAACTTCCGGAGTTCCAGTTCTTGTCCAGATCTCAGCAACCTCGTCAGGAAATTTCTCCTTCAGTAATTTCTCGACATGTGCGCCTTGATCGGTGGACTGTTCGAGTGAAATTCCAGCAAGGCGTATAAGATTGACGACAATACTTCCTTCAGAGAGCTTTGGTATAAATTCCGCACCCAAACGAGTAAAAGTTATCCCCGCAATCGCCACTAGCACTAAAGTGCCAATCAGGACGAGGCGACCTCTGCTCATACACCACTCAAGAATCGGTCTATAAAGACTTTGGAGAGTTTTTACCAACCACATTTCCCCTGGGTCTTTTTTTGATCTCATTGGTAGGATAGTCGCACATAGTGCTGGAATTGCAGTGAATGAGAGTATTAAAGATCCTCCCAACGCCAGGATTACCG
>JABGPL010000043.1 GCA_018644935.1 Calditrichota bacterium
TATCCTCAAGCCTATTTTCAGATGTTTATCCCAATCCGTTTAATAATGCTTTAACAATATCGGTAGAAGTTATTAATATACAAAATGTTGAGATTGATGTATTTGATGTTTCCGGAAGGAGTATTGAATCTCTTCATTCGGGAAACCTACAAGTTGGAAACCATAGTTTCAACTGGGAAGCTGGCATGAGTGGTATTTATTTTGTTGTCCTATCATCAGGTCAGGGTCGGGAGATTCGGAAGGTTGTTTGTGTCAGGTGATGGTGTATTCTGGATTCCCGCCTGCGTTGGAATGACGGGAAAGCTATCTTGGCATTTATTCCGACGAGTATTACAGTGGAAGCATAGTTCGGCGGTATGAGATACTGCCCTACGAGTCGGGTAGATATATCGGTGGATTTCGGTGGGGGGGATGTTTTTGGGGGGGTGTTGAAGGGTTGAAGATATTCAACCCCTACGGACTGGTTAGGGATTCTGTTGAAAAATGGCTCCTCTGGATTCTGTTCATCTACGTTTCGCAGCGATAACGGTTACCTGCGTCCGCAGGAATGACAGGAAAGGTATCTCGGCATTTATTCCGATGAGTATTACAGTGGGAGCAAAGTTCGGCGGTATGTGATACCGCCCTACGAAACTGTGTTGAGGGGCGATTCGTGAATCGCCCATACAATATGAACTGAACAACAAGAGGGGAGAGGGGCACGGCGCGCCGTGCCCGTACGGTGTTTGGGGATTCTTAGCCTATTGGCCTGCTGGTATATCGCTATCTTCCCGGTCGACGAGGACGGCGGTCATCATGGCTTCGGCTGCTAATTGATCGTCTACAAAAGCCTGACCTTTCATCTTGCAAATTCCACGTCGATTATAGGTCATTTCAACTCGCATATATAGCTGATCACCCGGGTGTACCGGTTTGCGGAATTTGACTTTATCAAGTCCGGTGAAGAAAACCAGCTTCTCTTTCGGTTTTTCAACGGTGTTCAGCAGTAGTATTCCACCAGCCTGCCCCATTGCTTCAACGATTAGCACACCGGGCATGATTGGATGACCCGGAAAATGTCCCTGAAAAAATGGTTCGCCGATTGATACATTTTTAATTCCAGCGACCCTTTCGCCGGGAACGAGTTCAACAATTCTATCTACGAGCAGGAATGGATGCCGGTGAGGTAAGATTCTCTGGATTGCATCGATGTCAAAAACATAATCTTTGCTGGTTGATGGTTGATAACGTTTTTTGAGTTGTTTGAGTTGTAGTTCTTTCTGAAGCAACTTCACCATTTCGACATGAGCGGAATGCCCCGCTCGAGCTGCGAGGACATGACCCTTTAAGGGTACACCGAGCAGCGCCAGATCTCCAATTAAATCCACGACCTTATGCCGGACCGCTTCATTGGTGTAACGGAGCTCAGTTTTTCCGAGAAATCCATTTTGAGCCAGTTTGACCTTTGAATCTATTTTGAAATGCTTACCGAGCCGGTCCAGTTCATCTTGAGGTAATTCTTTGTCCACAAATACAACTGCATTTTCGAGATTACCACCTTTGATCAGATTGTTGTCGATTAGCTGTTGGATTTCGGATATCAATCCGAATGTTCGAGCATTTGCGAATTCGGTCAGAAATTCTTCGTCCATGTCGTAAAGCGAAGTATATTGTGTTCCCAAAATCAGGTTAGGGTAATCGATCATGTATGTTACCCTGAAACGGTCAGAAGGAACGATAATGATGTCGATATCATGCTCACTGTCGCGGTACGCAATTGTGTGGTCGATTTCGAGATACTGTTTCGGTTCTCCCTGATCTACGAATTCGAGTTCCTGTAATAGTTTCGCAAAATCGTATGAGCTGCCGTCCATAACCGGCGGTTCGTCTGCTGTGAGCTCAACTCGGATGTTATCTATCTGCAAGCCAGAAATTGCCGCGACAACGTGTTCAACAGTGTGAACAACATCATCACCAACACTCAAACTCGTCCCACGCAGGACATCCGTAACGTGATCTATATACGCTGGGATCTCAGGGGTATGTTCAAGATCGGTGCGAATGAACCTGATCCCGTGTCCTGTTGGAGCAGGGGTGAAGGTAAGTGTGCACATTCTTCCCGTATGGAGTCCGATACCCTTAAGGCTCCCACTATTTTTTATGGTTCTCTGGTTTGCAAGCATTTATTTTCCTGGTACTGTTGGTTTACTTAGTTGTTGAAGTTTTGGGTTCGGGATATTCCCGAAAAGCGTTGGATGTTCCCATTCAAACGTACGAGATCAGTAGGTCGAACGAAATGTTCGACTATCCTGCGTAAGCGATATTTCAAAATCACATTGGTCAAAAATGCTCATGCTGCGCATGCGAAACAAGCAGGAATGCTTGTTCTACCGATCTTAAGTTATTGAACATCAATCATCAAAAGGATCTATATCAAGATCGCTCAGTGTCTTCCTGATTACATCAGCTTGAAATCCACGTCGGTTCAGAGCAGCAGATAGTCTGCGGTATCGTTTCTCGTTGGATATTCCGGAGTAGCTGCTAACTTTTCTTTCGGCGAACTTCATAGCAACCGGGTACTCATCCGATTCTGGATATGCCAAACTTAATCGAGTCTCAATTATTTCTTGCCCGATACCTCGTTTCTTCAGCTCGAACCTGAGCTTAAACCTGCCGATCAGTTTGGATTCCCTGCTTAAACGAATTGCATCTTCAATGATGGAATCCTCATCGATATATCCTTTCCTGGTAAAATCCTCGACAATTCCTACGGCTTGAATTGCTGTAGCACCCTTTTTTATCAGTCGTTCTTTGAGCTCTTTTTTCGTGAGTGATCTGCGAGCGAGCATTGCGATTGCTTTTGATCGTACTTCCTCATCCTTCAATTTTGTCTTAGAAGGTACGTTAGAGCTAAACCCCAATTTGATTAAATCTTTTCGTTTTTTGATTCAGGGTGTGGTGAAACCGAGATTCCCATTGCTGTACGCACTTTACCCTCGATTTCCTGATGGAGATCCGGGTTTTCTCTGAGAAAGTTAATAACCCTTTCACGTCCCTGACCTAGTCTCTCTTCACCAAACGAATACCAAGTTCCGCTCCGGGTTAAAACATTGTGCTGAGTACCAAGATCAACGATTTCACCCATGCTTGATATACCAGTTCCATAAATGATATCAAACTCTACTTCGCGGAAGGGTGGAGCAACTTTGTTCTTTACGACTTTAACACGTGTTCTGTTGCCAACAGCTTCAGTACCATCTTTAATAGCACCAATTCTTCTTATTTCCATCCTGATCGTTGCATGGAATTTCAGAGCGATCCCGCCGGGGGTTGTTTCCGGATTTCCCCACATTGTTCCGATCTTCATTCTAACCTGATTGATAAAGATGAAACTCGTTTTTGATTTTGAAACCGTTCCGGTTAATTTACGCAAAGCCCGTGACATTAGTCGAGCCTGAAGCCCAACCTGTTGATCGCCCATGTCGCCTTCAATTTCTGCTTTGGGAACGAGGGCAGCGACAGAGTCAATAACGATGACATCAACACCGCCGGATCTGACGAGAGTTTCAGCAATATCCAGAGCCTGTTCACCTGTGTCGGGCTGGGAAATCAACAGATTCTTCGTGTCAACACCCAGGTTGGAGGCATAGGACGGGTCAAGGGCGTGTTCTGCATCGATAAATGCAGCGGTGCCACCCTGGGCTTGAGCGTTTGCTATTATATGTAGGGCAAGAGTCGTTTTCCCTGAAGATTCCGGTCCATAGATCTCAACGACGCGACCTCTTGGAATTCCCCCAACACCGAGAGCTGAGTCTAATGCAAGTGATCCGGTTGGAATAACAGGAATATTGACCTTCATGCTCTCATCGCCGAGACGCATGATAGAACCGCGACCATATTGCTTCTCGATTTCTGCCATTGCAAGCTCGAGCGAGCGTGTGCGGTCTGAGACGTTGCTATTGTAACTAGCAGGCGGATTAGATTTTTTTGGTGACATAATCTGATATCCCTTTTATTTTGTAAATTTTAGTGGAATAGTGTCCAATACCGTGTATACTGCCCCTGTCGGTTTGAGTTCACTTGCCATTACATTAACTTCTTCAGCCGTCCATCGTACTGATCCGAAATCCATCGAACTGAATCTAAATGGCAGCTCAGAATTTGGAGATAGGGACTTTACCCTCCCAACAGTCAAATGCGGGTTAAATATCTTTTTCTCACGATCGAATCCCAATTTGGAAAGACCTTTATCAGCGGCATCTGCTATGTTTATCAGAGCATCTCCACCATCGATACCCAGCCAGAGTACTCGTGGTTTCTGTATTCGTGGAAAGCCCCCGGGACTCGTGGTTTGTATATCAAAATATGAAAAATCGAGCAGAGCCGTTTCGATACGATTTGCTATGTCAGATATTTCTTCTTCATTGACGTCCCCCAGGAATTTAAGAGTCAGATGAATACTCTGAGACCGTGTCCAGGAAATGCGATCACTACCAATGCGGCGTAAATTTTCCTGTGCACGTGAAATCATGTTTTTTACTTCATCCGGGACGTCTATGGCAATAAACGTTCGAATCATCCTATTGTTCCTTTAATCGACGCCAGAGGAGAGTGAGAGCGGTCAGTACAGATCGTCTGCGGTTGGTTGTTCTGTTCCCATCAAAACGATGTGATTCAGTATAAGTTCCTTTTTTGTCAGCTATACCGAAAAAAATATGACCAACAGGTTTTTCTTCGGTTCCTCCAGTTGGTCCAGCGATGCCGGTTACACTGACGGCGATATCAACACCCGCGCATTCCAGAGCACCTTCAGCCATGGCGGAAGCGACTTGACCACTGACTGCACCGTGTTTTTCGATTGTAGATGCTTCAACTCCGAGAAGCTCAATTTTTGATTCGTTTGAGTAAGTTGTGAATCCACGCTCAAATACATCCGAACTGCCCGGGACGCAAACAAAATTATTGCTTAATAACCCACCAGTGCAGGACTCTGCTACTGCGAGCTTCAAATTATGTTTTCGCATTTTTTCCAGTATCACTTCTGCAAGGCTATCTTCCGATTCTGTAAAAATAAAATCTGAGATTAAGTTTCGAACCTGATCAGCCCTTTCAGCCAAAATCGATTTGGTTTTCTCCTCGTCCTCTCCTGAAACTGATAATCTCAGCGTAACACCCTTATCAATACTCGGTAGATATGCAAGCTCTACTGGTTTAAGGAGTTCGGGACTTCCAATCAGCTCATTTAGTCCGGATTCAAAGATTCCGGCAGTACGGAAGATGTGATAGTGAAAAACGCCTTTTTGGATTTCATTCAGCTTGGGCAGAATATAATTTGTTACCATTTCCTGCATTTCAACTGGAACACCGGGGAGGGAGAAGAGGTCTCGATTGTCTTCACAGTAGTGAATTCCAGGAGCACTGCCCTCTTTGTTCAGGATAGGTTCTGCACGAGATGGGAATTCAGCCATCTTTTGACTGTCAAATGGTACTTTTAAACCACGAGCTGCGAATTTGTCCTCAATACGTTTGGCGAGGTCTAATCTGGTTACCAACTCATCCTCAAAAAATTGAGCTAAAACAGGTCTCGTTTTATCGTCATGAGTGGGACCAAGACCTCCTGTGATGATAACGACATCGGCACGGTTCCAGGCCCTGCGGAATTGATGACGCATATCACTTTCGTTGTCACCAATTGTTGAATGCCAACGTAGTCTATATCCTGAATTTGCTAATTGATTTGCAATCCAGTGAAAGTTGGTATCGAGAGTGTGTCCCAGGAGTATTTCATCACCAACGGATATGAGTTCTATTTGCAGTTCAGTCACACAACATCCATCGGAATATCCACATTAATATGATACCATAAGCACCGGCAAGAGCATCGTCAATTACGACCCCGGTTCCGCCATGTAGATCTTGCGACTTTCTTATTGGGAATGGCTTCCATATATCAAGAATTCGGAAGATGATAAACGCGAGCACAACGGAACAGATATTTCTCGGGCACGCCGCAAGAGTAATCCACTGTCCGAGTACTTCATCAATAACAATTTCACCAGCGTCTTCACCCAGTTCCTCTTCGGCTCGACCCGCACTCCAGATGCCAATGACAGCTGTAATCAGCAGGATTGTCCAGTACCAGAAAGGTTTCAACCTGGACAGTATCAACCACCAGATTATTACTGCAGCCAGACTGCCCCAAGTTCCGGGTGCAATGGGAAGTTTCCCAATGGGACCGAGAGTTGCGATGTCTATTGCTTTTGAATCATCATGGTTAAGAATACTCATAAGCCTTAGTCTTGCCTCTTTTTAAATCCCAATACGTAAAACCAGCCAGAAACTAAAGAGCCCAACATACTTAAGAAAAACAACACATTTATGCCAACGTAGAAGTTGTTGTGATGAAAATATCCAGCAAAAGTCAGATCTTCCGGCACAAAATCATGCAAATTTAGGGCAACAAGAATGGAAATCAATGTGATAAGTTGAATTGTTGTTTTTAATTTTCCCCAAAAGCTGGTTTTCAGGGAAGAACCTTCTTCAATTGCAACAATACGGAGAACAGTAAGCCCAACTTCTCTAAGTGTAATCAGAACAACCCAGACAACAGCAAAGGTGAAATAATCACCAAATTCACATTTTATTAAAATAGCCCAGAATGCCGACAGGACCAGAGCCTTATCAGCGAGTGGATCCATGAAATCACCAAATGGGGTCACCTCTCTGTTCATACGAGCAAGTTTGCCATCCCAATAATCGCTGATTGCACCTAATATGAATGCTGTTGAGGCAACAATTCGCATCGCAGGAGAATCTGAGAAGAAGGTCAGCAGGAAAACAGGAATCACAGCAACTCGAAAGAGAGTTATCCAGTTTGCCGTTGTAATCATCACTTTACCTTGAGGGCTTTCAGTTCCAAGGACAGATCCAATTACATCCCGGCTGCGACGAATTACGGCACGGTAACCGTCATCTGGTTCTATACTGTTTAAACCCATGTAGTAATCTTTGAGGTTCTGGTTTCCAAATCAGTACTTAAATCTAAATAAAAAATGTGGTTGTATTCCTTTCTCAAACAATCTTCTAATTTAATCAATAAATGATAATATTTCCAATAAAGGTATGCAAATAACATCAAAAATATCATATAATATTAACAGAGTTTTTACGTTGTATTTAATAAAGGACAATTGGTGTTTTGTAAGCTAAGTTGTTATCAGCGATGACCCTTTCTTCGATAGATTGGGTAATACTCATAGCGTATTTGATGTTTCTGCTGTTTATTGCAGTTCGTATCAGTCGTGAGAAACGAACCGGAGAAGAATCGTATTTGCTTGATGGGAGGCGATTAACTCTCCCATCATTTGTCGCAACTACGGTTTCGACATGGTACGGAGGAATTCTGGGTGTTGGAGAATACTCATACAAGCATGGTCTTTCAAACTGGTTAGTTTTTGGTGTTCCCTATTATCTGGCTGCGTTGATTTTTGCTCTGTTTATTGCAGAACGCGCCAGAAAATCAAGGCTGATGTCAATTCCAGATCAACTGAATCGGGCATATGGCGGAAAGATGGCGGTTGGGGGGTCGATTTTTGTTTTTGTAATGACTGTTCCGGCTGTTTATGTCCTGATGCTCGGAGTGCTGATAAACCTTCTGCTCGGATGGTCACTTACAACTGGCGTAATTATCGCCACGTTAGTGTCATCCGGATATGTCCTGATAGGCGGTTTCAGGTCTGTTATTCGGACAGACTGGCTGCAGTTTTCGCTGATGTTCCTCGCTTTTTTCCTGATTGTCGGCAAACTGTTTTCCTCATATGGTGGATTGTCCTATCTGCAAGCATCTCTACCGGCAACTCATTTCAACTGGCGTGGTGGAATGTCTGCGGGATATATTTTTAGCTGGTATTTTATTGCATTGTCAGCGTTAGTCGAACCGGCATTTTATCAGCGAAGCTTTGCTGCTAAAACACCAAAAATCGCTAAGAGAGGATTATTGTATTCAATACTTTTCTGGATGCTGTTTGATTTTATGACAACTTCGACCGGGATGTTTGCGAGGGCAATTCTTGGAGAGGGGATTAAGGGTATTAATGCTTTTCCATTGCTTGCTGATGTAGTTTTACCAGCCGGAATAAAGGGTTTATTTGTTGTCGGACTAATGACTACAATTATGTCCACAATAGACAGCTACAGTTTCCTGGCAGCGTCAACGATTGGGCGCGACGTGCTATGGCGTATCAAGTCGATAAAAAGTCGAATCGGGCAGGTAGGAATTACCAGATGGGGACTAGTTGTTTCCGGACTATCAGCCATAGCAATAGCCTTGACAACAGAATCAGTTGTGGATATTTGGCACCGACTTGGATCTCTTGGAACACCAGCTTTGCTGCTCCCCCTGGCTTTGAGCTACAGTAATAAATGGAAATATAGACCTGGATGGGCGATAGCTAATTTGATTTCAGCTCCAACGGTGGTCGGGTTATGGTTTATTGTAAGATCAGTGCTTGATAATCCCGGGTTTCCCTGGTCAATACAACCCATTTTTTCAGGTTTAGTGGTTTCAGTCGTGTTTCTAATTGTGGATCATTTGACGAGGAATGAGAGAGAGGTGAAGTAAGCCTCATGGTTATTAATGCTGAAACAATTAGTTTAAAGCAAATAAGATGTTGACAATGGTCGACAATATGTGTATATTCCCGATAAGAAGGTGAAGTATAATAGTCATAATGGAAAATATGCAACAAGAAAAAACTAAAAACATCGTTGCCCAGCGTGTTCGTCAAATACGTCGCGAGAAGGGAATTAATCAGGAAGAGCTCGCAAACAATGCTGAAATTAACCGCTCGTATCTCAGCTCAGTCGAAAACGGAAAATCATCACCGACAATTGAGGTTGTAGAAAGACTTGCCAAAGGACTTGGTGTCAGTATAGCCGAATTGATGATGTCGGAGAAGGAAAAACACTTTAGTTATGATTCCGGAGAAGAGTTTGAGATGTACGATGGGTTGAAGCAATTGCTCGAATCTGAGGATGAAATGATGTTGATGAGGTTGAGTATCGAGGAGGTTGATTTATTGAAGGGAATTCGACTTCGTGGAAGTCACAAGCCGTCAAAACGTTTTTTTGTTGATGCCTTGCTGGATTACCGTCGCTCCCTGAAATGAACCTGATAGAAAAACTCACCGCCCAACACAATGTCAAAGTTGTCTTCAAGAAGTATGAAGATACTGATGCATTTGTGATGGGTCGAGTGATTTTTCTTAATCCCGATCTATATGAACCTCGCCTGAATTGGCACTTCTGTCATGAACTTGCTCACATTCTTCTTGATCATTCAGCAGATAACATCAGCCGTGAAAATGAAAAAGAAGCTGATGAATATGCAGCGGGGCTGATGCTTCCTGAGGAGGAATTTAGACCATTGGTCAATAGCCTCACTTTAGAAGAGTTGAAGGAGTCGTTTCCCTATGCTTCATGGGAAGTGATTGCCAGAAGGATACTTCGCTACAATCCCGCTGTTTTGACTATATTTGATGACAAGAAGTTGACGTATCGTGGAGCTCCCGAAGGGTATACATTCCCAGTAAAAATCACTAAACCAGAACTTGATCTTATCAGGAGATGTTTTGCTTTATGCACTCATCTGGGTGATGAATTTGAGGGATTGATGATGAGGGGCTATTACATTGATGAGGGCCGAAGAGTGAAAAGGGTGATATTACTTACACGGGTGGTAGATTAGTTATCATTCGGTTTGATGTTCATTGGTATTGAAATCATTTCCGGTTTCTTCTCATCCTCGCAGTTTTCCGAAAACCGAATTGAAGAGCAGTCCCCGAACCTTGAACAGTCGGAGTTTTCGCAATCGCATGGGGGTTTATCGCCGTTGAAAGTTCGGTAGATTGATCTTGCTGACATGAACAGAACAATCCCGATCAGTGTGTATATGATTAAGGTTTCCATTTTTTATCTCTCAAGCGTGATGTCAGGTGTCCTCGTCTCGACTTAGTTGTCAACTTTCTAAGCAACCCCAATCGAAAGTAATTTTCCAATCTGATAAACCGAAACTGTCAACACATATGCGAGTACGGTCAATCCAAAAAATTGCAGTGCCGCCCATTTCCAAGAATTTGATTCCCTTTTTGTCACAGCTATAGTTGCCATACAGGGAGCTGCGATCAATGTGAAGAGCATGATGCAGAAACCAATAAGCGGGTTGTACTTCTTTTGTAACTTGTCTCGCAAAGCTGCTGATCCCTCATTTGAATCTCCAACCGAGTAGACAATTCCCAACTGAGAAACAAAAACTTCTTTTGCAGCGAAAGCTCCGATAAGGGCTGTTCCAATCTTCCAATCGAACCCCATCGGTGCAATAACGGGCTCTATGGTTCTGCCGATTTGACCGGCATAGGATTCTGACAGGTCGTTTTCCGATGAATCCCCAATTCTTTCCACCGGGAAAGTTGTTAACGCCCACATGATAATTGAGATGCCGAGAATCACCGTACCTGCCTTTTTGAGATATAGCCATGACCGCTCCCACATGTGAATGGTAAGAGCTTTCAGGGTGGGCATTCGATAGGGAGGCAGTTCCATGACGAAAGGCATACTCGGTCCCTTGAAAAACGATATTCGCAGAAGTTTGGCACTGACGACGGCAAGGGCAATACCGATCATGTAAATTGACCAGAGCATTACACCGTGCATTTTCATGGGAAAAAAAGCGGGGATAATCAACGCATAAATTGGCAGTCTGGCACCGCAACTCATCAAAGGTGCAATCAGCATTGTGATCAACCTTTCGCGTCTTGTGTCGAGCGTTCTGGTTGCCATGATGGCAGGTATAGAACAACCAAATCCGATAAGCATCGGGATGAAACTCTTGCCATGCAACCCCAGCTTGTGCATAAGTCTATCCATTATGAAAGCTGCTCTGGGCATATAACCGGTGTCCTCAAGAATAGCAATTGCGAGGAAGAGGAAAACGATGTTCGGGAGAAAGACTATTACACCACCGACCCCACCAATTATTCCATCAACCAGAAGTGATCTTATCAAACTTGTTGAATCCAACTCCCACCATCCGGATATTGCTTCAGATGACCATCCAAAAAATGATTCAATCCAACCCATAGGGTAGCTGCCCAGAGTGAAGGTCAATTGGAAAACGAGGTACATCAACACCATAAATATTGGAATACCGAAATACCGATTTGTCAGGACCTTATCGAGATCTTCAGATATGGTTTGGCGAGAGGATGATGTGGATAGTGTTGTCTCACGAATTACTCCCGCAATAAATCCATATCGACGTTCGGCAATTATAATCTCAGGACTATCCCCATCGAGGCTTCTAATTCGATTTGTGCTTTTTTCTACTGCTGCTGAGAGTTGTAAGTTTGTATTTGAGGAAATTACATCAGCATCATGCTCAATCAACTTGACAGCCAACCAACGCTTATTGGTTTTTTCAGGATCAAATCCATTTTTGCCAATGAGATCAGTAAGTTTCGAGATCTCGGACTCGATATCTTTACCGTAATTAACTTTAACTGCTGGACTTGGTTTATCTGTATGGATAGCAGAAATAATTGCATCAATGAGCTTCTGGCGATCATTATTGTGATGTCCTACAACTTCCAAAACAGAGCAACCAAGTAGATCCGAAAGTAATGGGAGCTCGTGTTCTATCCCGCGGGATTTTGCCACATCAGCCATATTCAGGACCAAAAGTAGAGGAGTCTGAAGTTCAATAAGTTGAGTTGTAAGGTAGAGGTTTCTTTGGAGGTTGCTGTAATCTGCGATGTCAATCACAACATCTGGCTTTTCATTGATAATGAAATCGCGTGTAATTCTCTCATCGGCTGATTGAGCGGTCAGACTGTATGTTCCCGGCAGGTCTATGACATGAAAAGTCACACCACGAGAGGTAAAAGAGCCCTCTTTTTTCTCAACAGTTACACCTGGATAATTCCCAACATGTTGGTGGGCACCGGTCAGGTTGTTAAAGATGGTCGTTTTACCGGCATTCGGATTGCCGACAAGTGCGATTGTGTAGGTTCGTTTATCTTCTGTTATGATGTTCCCGTGCATTGGAGTCTACATGTCATCCCGTTAGAAGTCCGTCAAGTCATATAATGTTAGTTGCAGCGAAGAGTACTGTAAAAAAAATACGAACAAAAGTTCGCGTTTATAAGTGAATAACAGTCCTAATGAAGGTTTATTGCTAAATCCTCATGCATTTTCTGACATCGTTTTATCCAGAGCTCCTCGTATTCAACTTCTGGAATAACACGATTCTCGAAATCTGAAACTTTTGTTACTCCTTTTATATCACACCATGCAAGGCAAATCTGATATGCCTCCCAATCCAACTCATCCTCATCCCAATATGCGCGGATCTGCTTCAAACCACTTAGATGGGCTGCATAAGCTCGGGTGTGACCATCAGTCATAACCGCAATTGTACCCATTTGCTTCAAAGGGATCGGATCAAATTCTTCAATGGAATTTCCTTCTATTGAAGATTGCAGAATCGATAATTTTTCTGCACAAATATACAACTGGCTTGGATGTAAATCAGTTATATCTATGGTGAAAATTCCAGTCTTAGGATATGCCTTAATTAAACTAGATCCACCAATATTTCGCCAACTTCCTTACGGCGTAGTGAGAGGTGGTATCCCATAATCTTAAACTCCATCGGGTCACCCATCGGCGCAACCCGTTCCAACTCTATTTTTGCACCAGGAGTAACGCCCATTTCAACAATTCTGCGGCGAAATTCGTCACTGATGCCTTTTAACTTCAGTATTGTTCCGCTCTGTCCAGGTTTAAGATCATTTACAGAAATCGTCATGTTGCAACTCATTAAATTGTGGGAGTCTTAAAATGTTCACTTCAACTAACAAGATAAGGACAGGCTAATTTTTTGTCAAGCGTTTAGAGTACAAGTTGGAGTCAAATTATTTATAATCTGGAGAAAAGTAGGTATTCTTCAACCATAACCATTGATTGCTACTTTTAGATAAGGGGTGCGGTATTCTTTTTGCATCGATTGGAAATTTGACCAGCAAAACCTGAGTAATAGTCAATTTTTGTTGCGAAGGGATGGGTTTCGGGTTATATTGTTCATTCTGTGATCGGTACCAACGATTTCAGAGTTGGATTCACTGGGTTGCCGGGGTGGTGAAATAGGTAGACGCAGCGGACTCAAAATCCGCCGGGCTTTGGCCCATGCCGGTTCGATTCCGGCCCTCGGCACAAGCCACCTGAGTCATCAGGTGGCTTTATGGTTTTGATGGATATTTCAAGTCGGATAATTCTGGAGAGTAAAGTGATAGATTACCGATCAGCCGGAGTTGATATTGATAAGGGCGATCAACTGGTTAGTCGAATAAAGGAGATGCTCGGATCAGCCGGGAAAGGGCTCGGACATTTCGGAGGAGCTATTGCTTTTCCTGTGGATAAATACAAACATCCCCTGATGATTTCCTCGATTGACGGCGTTGGAACCAAGGTGAAAATTGCTGCTGCGATGGGGAAGTACGACACCATCGGCAGTGATCTTGTTAACCACTCGATTAATGATATTGCCTGTTGCGGTGCGGAACCGTTGGCTTTTCTCGACTATATTGCAATGAGCAGTATCGATGTCGAGGTTGCTGCTGATGTCATTCAAGGCATTGTTAATGCCTGCAAAAAGTGGGATATTTCTCTCGCAGGTGGCGAGAATGCTGAAATGCCCGGTGTATATAAGGAGGGAGAACTGGATCTGGTTGGATCAATTTTCGGTGTGGTGGAACAGAGTAAATATATAAATGGTGAGAGCATCAAAGCAGGGGATGTTCTAATAGGTTTCCCTTCAAATGGACTGCACACTAACGGTTACAGCCTTGCACGCAATGTTGTATCGGCAGCTGGGAAAAACTATGATGAAAATCTACCAGAGCTTGGAACAACAATTGGTGAAGCACTTTTAAAGGTTCACTATTGTTACCTTGGTGAGATTCGCAACCTATTAGAGAACTTTGAGACGAAAGGATTAGCGCACATAACCGGAGGTGGGATTCCCGGAAATGTGTCAAGAATTATGCCAAAGGGTTTATCTGCGAATGTTGATTATGGGTGTTGGAATGAACCTCCAATATTTGATTTGCTACGGAAGTGGGGGCAGACACCTGAAGATGATATGCGATCAACCTATAATCTGGGGATTGGTTTGATTGCAGTCTTTGATGGAGGGGAAGCTGAAAAGGTATTAAAAAATTTCCCCGGTAATTTGGTTCAACCTGTGCGGATTGGGGTTGTTGAATAACATGGAGGGGAATGTGCTGTCCCACGCCCTAGTGTGATAGTAAAGCAACGACTTAATTGGCAGGCGAGGGTGTCTGCCAGCGCGATTCATGTGTATTGGTGAGTCAAAGTAAATAATTTAGGTTTATGAATCCCGCTATCGCGGGATGGTCGAACAGGATGTTCAACCTACTGCGTTCACAGGCTTGGAAACAAAACTTGAGATTGATATTATGAAGATAGCTGTATTAGGAGCTGGAAGCTGGGGTACGACCCTGGCGATTCTGCTTGCACGACATGCCGATTCCATCTTGATGTGGGAATTCAGACCGGAAGCAGTTAAAAACATGAAACGGGATCGTGAGAACCTCGAATTTTTAGCTGGATTTCCGTTTCCTTCAAACCTGAACGTTACGGATGATATTAATGAAGCTGTCGCTGATGCAGATTTTTGCCTGAGTGTTGTTCCATCACATGCAGTCAGATCGACAGCTGGGTTAATAAAGGACTCAATCCCAGGGGATTGCCGGATAGTTTCAGCTTCAAAGGGAATTGAGCAGGAATCTCTGATGAGGATATCCGAGGTTTTTGCTGATGTGCTGGGAGATCGCTTCGTTCTTGGTAACTTCACGTGTCTCTCCGGTCCAAGTCACGCAGAAGAGGTCTCAAAGGGTTTGCCAACGACGGTTGTTGCTGCTTCAAATAAAATTGAGACTGCCAGAAAGGTGCAGGAATTGTTCTCGGGAGAGAGTTTCAGGGTGTACTCTACTGATGATTTAATCGGTGTTGAACTCGGTGGATCACTGAAGAATGTTATTGCAATTGCTGCCGGAATTGCAGCAGGTTTGAAATTTGGTGACAATACTACCGGAGCATTGTTGACACGAGGACTTGCCGAGATCAGTCGTCTCGGTGAAGTGATGGGAGGACGAGCAAGCACCTTTGCAGGACTTTCCGGAATGGGTGATTTAGTTACAACTTGCTGTAGTTTACACAGCCGAAATCGTTATGTAGGTGAACAATTGGGTAAGGGACGAAAATTAGAGGAGATCTTGGACGAAATGCACATGGTTGCTGAGGGTGTTCGCACCACAGCGTCTGCGTGGGCATTAGCCCAACGGATGAATATTGTGATGCCCATTACCAATCAGATTCACCGGATCTTGTTCGAGAATGTAGACCCTCGAGAAGCGACGGTTGAACTAATGACTCGGTCGCTCAAGATCGAAGATTAAACGCAAAAAAAAGAAGTTACAGATTAAGAGAATAAATTATGATAATTTCCATTAACAAAGCATCCGGATATGTTGGAAAAGAAGTCCAAATCGCCGGATGGTTATACAATAAACGGTCGTCTGGAAAACTGCAGTTCCTGATCCTGCGCGATGGCTCGGGGCTTATGCAGGCGGTTGTCTTCAAGAAAGGGGTTTCTGAAGAGACTTGGGGTATTGGAGAAGAAATTACCCAGGAATCATCCGTGATTGCAACCGGTACGATTTCAGAAGAACCCAGATCACCGGGTGGCTTCGAACTGCAGGTAACCAGCCTTGAGCTGGTTCAAAAAGCCGAGGAATATCCAATTTCCCCCAAGGAACACGGTATCGAATTTCTGATGGACAATCGCCACCTTTGGTTGCGCTCCAAAAGGCAACATGCGATTTTACGTGTTCGCCATCAAATTATCCGTGCCATGCGGGATTATCTGGACGATCGCGATTTTACGCTCGTTGATCCACCTATATTTACTCCCAATGCCTGCGAAGGTACTTCGACATTATTTGAGACTGAGTATTTTGGTTCTAAGGCGTATTTGACCCAATCCGGTCAGTTATATGAAGAAGCCGCGGCGATGGCACTCGGAAAGGTGTACAGCTTTGGACCGACTTTCAGGGCTGAGAAATCTAAGACTCGTCGTCATCTGACCGAGTTCTGGATGCTCGAACCCGAAGTCGCCTATATGGATATAAACGGCGACATGGATCTCATAGAAGATTTTATGGTTGAAGTCGTTGCGCGTGTCCTTGACAAATGTGGCGAAGAATTGAAGGTTCTTGAACGTGACACTTCGACGCTTGAAAAGGTTACGAAATCGTTCCCGAGGATTTCCTATGATGAAGCAGCCAAGATCCTGCAGGATAAAGGTACCGGATTTGAATATGGATCAGATTTTGGTGGAACTGATGAAACCGTGATTGCAGAATCGTTCGACCGACCGGTGATGATTCACAGTTGGCCAGCCGACATCAAGGCGTTTTATATGAAAAGGGACCCGAATGATAAATCAAAAGTGCTGGCTGTTGATGTGATTGCGCCTGAAGGGCACGGTGAATTGGTGGGTGGTTCTCAGCGTGAAGATAATCTGGACGAATTGCGAAAGCGTATTAAAGAACACGATCTTTCAGAAAAACACTTTGAATGGTACCTCGACCTCAGACGATACGGTTCCGTTCCACATTCCGGGTTTGGAATCGGTCTTGAGAGGACTGTCGGATGGATATGTGGTTTGAAACATGTTCGGGAGAGCATTCCATTCCCCAGAATGATGCACCGTTTGACTCCGTAAAACATAAGATTCCACTTGACATTTAACGCTGAGATGGGAATGCATATTTATTGTATTCCCATCTCGCTTTTTGCACTTTTGTTTCCAATCACGTTAAGCTACTCTCCTAATTTGAAACACAAATTCATCTTAATCGTTTGGAGCGTATCCCGGAAAATGTTCTTTGATGCAATTCGGGCAGATCCCATGTGTGAAGTCTGCATCAGAATGATCTGAAATATATTGTTCAATCTGATTCCAATAACCCGTATCGTCACGGATTTTCTTACAGTATGAACAGATCGGCAGGATTCCCCTCAACATTTTGATTTCTGAACTGGCGTTCTGAAGGTCTAATATTAGCTGCTCACGTTCCTTCTCAACCTTTTTCTGTTCGGTTATATCGGTGATAAGCCCCTCGATTAAATCACCTTCTCCCGATATTGAGGGTACAATTTGACCTTGATCCCAAACCCATTTAACAGTACCGTTATGACTTTTAATCCGGTAGAATGCCGTGAATGGGCTGGATTTTGTCAGAGCAGTTGTCAACTGTTTTGTTACCTGCTTTTTATCTTCAGTTAAAATCAAATCAGAAAATGGAACGTTTCGACTATTGATTAGATCATCAATGGGATAACCTGTCAATTGCTGACATCCCTGGCTGAGGAACAACATTTCACGGTTCACGTTATTCGTACAACGATAAGCAATCCCAGGCAAGTTGCTCATTAGTACATTAAGATGCATTTCGCTGGCAATAAGGTCTTTTTCTGTTTCCTTGCGCTTGGTCATCTCTCGTTTGAGAGTCCGGTTCAGGTGATAAAAATAACCCCCAATGACCATCACCAGAAGGGCGATCAGGATTGAGATTGCAAGTCCATAATATAGTCTTGTCAGATCAGGATCCGGATTCCGATCGTAAATGAATCCCTCAAGCGAAAAATCGGCAGGGATCGCATGCATCTGAATATATGTGTTGGCAATGTGCTGCCAGCGACCGGGATTCATGTAACCGATTTCAATTACATCCATCATCATCAACTGCGCGGATCTTTCAGCTTCAAAAATCAGGTGCTCGCGGGAGTGACGCTTGCTGTATTTGGATAAAATCAGATCAATAATCTCTTCCTGATGAGTCATGGCATATTGCCAACCTTTCAGAGTTGCATCATGAAAGGCTGCGACACGTTCTGGATGATTCTTGATCTGGTCCTCAGTTGTATACAACACATCACCGTAAAAATCAATACCACCGGAGCGAGGAGTAAAGATATTGTAATCGATATTCTCTTTGAAAAGCATATATGGTTCATCAGTTGAGTATGCAGACATTGCATCGACGGTGCCATTGATCAGTTGTATTGTGTTGTAACTGTGAGGCTCAATGATTAGATTATCCGCTGGAATTCCCTCATTTTCCAAATATGCCAGCAATTCCTCGGCATGAGCTTCAAGAGCAATTCGTTTACCCGACAGTTCATGGATGTTTCGAATTCCAGTGAGTTTTGGAGTCAGGAAAACCAAAGGTGAGTGTTGAAAGATAGCCGCCATCGCAACAACCGGGTGTCCCTCAGAGCGGAGCAGGACCAGATCCGACATAGCGGTTCCGAATTCTGCTTTTCCCTGAATTACTGATTTATAAGATTCCTTGCCATCAACTGCTTCCAGAATTGTGACATCTAAGCCGGCTTCTTTGTAAAATCCTTTTTCAACAGCTGCATAGTAGCCAGCAAACTGAAACTGGTGTTTCCATTTCAGGGCAAGAGAGACTTGGTCCAGGTCAGTTTTTACTGGTGTTGTGGTTGCAATAGTTTGAGAAAACAGGATGAGTATGGCAAGCAGCATCCACAAAGTGGGTTGAAAGGAATTGTAAATCAATTTGTGTAACTTAAGTACTACAGCAGGAAACATCATAATCAAATTTCCTGTTGGTTAATTGCGGATATTTCGTTTTGCATCAATGTGTGAACCGTTTCGTTTGAATTGGATTTATCAATCCAGGTTTGATCAGGTTGGTAAAAGGAATTTGCAAGCTACTAATCATTCCTCTTCGGCAGGATATTGGAATGAACAATCAACCGATACCTTCAGCATAACTCCTTCTCCAGAAGTGATGACTATCTCCTCGCCGAAGTTAAATTCGGGGATATAGAATTGGCCTCTGCCATTTTTAAGGATAAGGAGTTGATCTCTTTCGACTAATTCCGTTACAGCATTTCCAAAGGTAACCTCGTAGTCAGGGTAATATCCGATCATATTCCACCCCATATCCAGATTTATACGGCGGTTGAAAGGGATTTGAATACCGACGATGTTTAGCTCGGTTTCCTCACTTACTTTAATGAGGTAGCCCTTTGGAGTTTCCCAGTGTGGAATACCCCAAAAATTAAATGGAGGTGCGCAGAATCGACCAGCATCATCCTTAATAATAAGTACCTGCTCAACAATATCGCTCAGAATTAGTTGCATATCAGGACCTTCATCATCAACAAAATCAAGGGAAAAATCAACATTCGATGATATCATACTCCAACCTCCTCGAAGCTGGATTACTCGATCGACAAATCTCGGGATGTCCAATGATAAAAAGATCGGAATTTCAAGAGCATCATTTTCTGGATCATTTGAGTTGATGGTGATTGAAGTCTCGTAGTCGCCATTGTCTGGCCAATTATCACCAAATGTCAGAAGTATTTCAAGTTCGCCCCCCTCAGCAATTCTGAATTCGTCGGGCTCGACAGCCAGCCAAGGTAGATTTGGAATTTCAATCTCGCCGACGAGAGCTTCATTGCCTATATTTCCGATTATTAAAGGCTCTTCAACCTGCCCGTTATCATCTTCGACTGCAACTCTAAATTCCACTGGATCTATGGTTATTTCGGGTTGAAAATCCTCTTCAATACCGGTTCCATTCAGGGTAACAGGACCAACTCGTGAGAGCCATATTCCGAGTGCGAGTGTACCGCCTAATTCTCTTCTGAAATCCCCAGCCTGTTGGGGAGCAAATGTTAGAGCTACAGCACCGATATCTCCGGGTTGCACTATTAGATTTCCGTTATCAATTGAATATGGAGCCGCCGGCTGATTGAGCATTAGCTGGCATTGCATATTTCCGTTGTTGGTCACAGTAATCATGATAACACTTTCTTCACCAACGGGAGTATCAGGGAAATTAATCGCTCGATTTGGTTCGAGAGGCGGTTCAATCAAAACCTGTCCAAAGAGTAGAGCAGGGATAAGTACAAAAACCAACAAAAAGATACTTTTGTGGAGAGTCATCATTTGCCTCAATTTCATGTTTGTTAGAAACCCTTAAATGTCGATCGGGAAGACACCAATTTATCAGTCTGGGTCCGGAGGGTATTCTAATATACAATCTTCTCTTACCTTTACCATAATTCCCTCGCCAGGACCCATGAAGAATTGCCAACCAAATCCGAATTCGGGATTATAAAACTGCCCAAATTGGTTTTTTGCGATTATTAACTGATCCCGCTCTACTAAATCGACGAAAACATCAAGATATTGAAGCCTATAATTCGGATAGTAGGCGATCATATTCCAGCCATTGTTAAGCTCGATTCTTCGGTCAAAAGGGATCGGCAATCCGCTTATTGCAAGCTCAGTCTCCTCGGTAGTTTTAAGGAGGTATCCCTTTGGTGTCTCCCATTGCTGCAAGCCCCAGAAGTTGAAAGGGGGAGCAGAGAAGCCACCAGTTGCATCCTTTATGATCAATACCTGCTCAACGATATCATTCAAAATCAATCGCATATCCGGACCTTCATCATCTATGAAGTCAGGGGCAAAATCGACATTTGATGAGATCATATTCCATCCAGGTCGAAGTTGGAGTTCTCTATCGACATATTGGGGAATTTCCACTGTTAAAAGAATCGGGACTTCAAAGGATCGATTTTCGGGGTCATTTGAGTTTATGGTGATTGAAGTTTCGTAGTCACCGTTTTCGGGCCAGTCATCACCTAAGGTGAGTGCGACACGCAGTACATCTCCATCATCAATTCTGAATTCGTCGGGATCAACCATTAGCCATGCGACATCCGGGATATCGATTTCCCCAACCAACACTTCATTACCGACATTATCAATGGTCAATCTCTCCACGACCTCTCCGTCATCTTCTTCGATGAGTATCCGAAAGTTCTCTGGGTTGATTTCGATTTGCGGTTGAGGTTCGTCCTCTTCAATGCCGGTTCCATTCAGTGTAGCGGGACCAATTTGCTGCAACATCATTCCGATGGCGATAATGCCGGTCAATTGTGCTCTGAAGTCCCGAGCTTCCTGTGGGGCAAATATCATTGTAAAGGCTCCCAAATCCCCCGGATTGAGACGGATCTGACCGGGCTCAACTATAAAAGGTTCACCAGGTGCATTGAGCCTGACCTGACAAGCGGCGTTTCCATTGTTAGTCACATTGAGCATGATAACGCTCTCCGCACCGACAGGAGTATCCGGGAAAAATATTGGTTGATTTCTACCGAGTGGAGGTTCAAAGATGACCTGTCCCAAAAGTACCAAAGGGGTAATTAGCAGGATTATCAAAATTGCAAAATCACGAGTAAACATCGTCCACCTCATCTAAACACAGGTTGGAAAGTATCGGAATGAATTTCCATGGGAGTTTGAAATATGCCCCTCAATGGATTCATAAATATAGAAAAATCAACTTCTCAAATCAAGAGATGATCAATAGAGATCTATCTAATCTTCAGTATCAACCATTCCCCATAAATCAATTCGGACCCCGTTTGGGGATCTGAAAAATCCAGTAAACAATGGCGACCCAACCTCGTCAAAATGCGTGGGTTTCTTTTCAAATACAATTCCTCGATTTTCGAGTTTAGCTGCTGTCCCGAGAATATCATCAATCATGAACTGGATCCGGATTGAATCAGGGGGAGTTGTCTTGTTTTCAGTTGTTGAGCAGGCAATTGAAAAATAGAACGCACGGTCAGGACTGGTGAACATTGCATAACATTTATCGAATGCGTTTGGGGGAAATCCGAGGATATCAATAAAAAAGCCTACTTCAGAGACAAAATCATCAACGAAGTACTCTATGCACTGTTTCCAGCAATCACCCCATTTAAAAGGATAATCGTGTGCCGGCTTATTCCACAATCGTTCCCAATCCTCAGGTGTTTTAGCTTCGGCAGCAATTTTTAGGCGAGCTTCACCTAGAGATTTACACTTGTTTGTCAAACTAGTTTTATCTGGCATGTCTTATCCCGTTTTTAAGGAATAATTAATCATCAATTTTTACAGCGGTTCCGGTAGCACTGACCATAAGCATATTTCCACCACCACTGATCCCGATTGTCTCGTAGTCTAAGTCAACACCAATGATAGCGTTGCAACCGAGTCTATATGCTTCGCCAGTCATCGTATCCATTGCGATGTTACGAGCGTTCTTTAGCTCATTTTCATAGGCTGAAGATCTACCACCTACGATATCACGAATTCCGGCGAAAAAGTCTTTGAAAATATTTGCTCCAAGTATCGCTTCACCGGTGACAAGACCGTGATAGGATTTTATGTTTTTTCCCTCGATATTCGGTGTTGTTGTAATCAGCATTTAAAAACCCTCTTTATTTTTAAACTATCCTTTAATTTAGGCAGAGTATTGGATAATCGCAATAGCAATTCTGTAAGATATTTTTTATCGTCTCTGTAAATAAATAGGAGAATAACTATACAGGGAGGCAAGAAAATGGAAGTATGAGGAAAAAAGATTATTCACCGGCTCAGTAGTTCGATTATTTCTTGCAATGGGATTGTGAAAGGTATATTTTTATCTCTCTTAGTGCATAGAGAGCAATTTAAGTTTAACGAGACATTCTTGATTAAAGTTTGACCGCTCTAAACTAAGTTATTCAAAGTTACCTTTTGGAAACAATAATGGAGGCGTTGTGTCGTTTGCGCCTGTTTTAGTATTCTTTTTAGGTGGTATCGGGTTAGTTGCAGCAGCACTTATCGCTGCATGGGTCATTGCACCCAGTAACCCGGGCAAGCTTAAGAATTCTACATACGAATGTGGAGAGGAACCGGTTGGGTCACCCTGGGTGAGGTTCAATACCCGGTTTTATGTTGTGGCTCTGATTTTCCTCGTTTTTGATGTTGAAGTCCTGTTTCTGTACCCCTGGGCCATAAACCTTCGTCAATTGGGTATGTACGCATGGGTGGATATGGCAGTATTCATTCTAATTCTCGCTGTAGGTCTTGCCTATGTTTGGGGCAAAGGGGATCTTGAATGGATCCGGCCGAAACATGCGTCAGCTGGAAGTGTTGGAGGGAAAGATGGGATTAATTGAAGGTCGGTTTGAACCGAACATCATTGTAACCTCAACAGATGCCATCTTCAATTGGGCAAGATCCCGGTCAATATGGCCTCTCACATTTGGTCTTGCTTGTTGTGCAATCGAGATGATGGCAACTAACGCGTCCCGATTTGACTTGGACCGGTTCGGTATTTTCCCGCGACCAACTCCACGGCAATCTGATTGTCTTCTTATCTCCGGCACAGTAACAGCCAAGATGGGTGAGCGGTTGGTTACGCTGTATGAACAGATGTCAGAACCGCGTTATGTTATTTCAATGGGCTCCTGTGCAAATTCCGGAGGTCCTTATTGCGATCATGGTTATCATGTGATTAAGGGTGTTGATCAGATTCTTCCGGTAGATGTTTACATTCCCGGATGTCCGCCCCGACCTGAAGCATTGATCGACGGATTCTTGAAATTGCGTGATCTGATAATGAAAGAAACCATTGCCAAGCCGTCGGCTTAGGCTGCTGGGAGCTATTTGATGACCATCCCTGAAATTTTTAATATACTACAGGAAAAATTCCCCGAGGCAGAATTAGTTCTCGAGGAGAATAATCCTGATCCCATAATTCGCGCGAAGTGTGAAGCAATTGCAGACATTTCTCTTTTACTTCGTGATGATCCCGATTTCTCCTTTGACAGTCTAATGTGCCTTTCCGGGGTAGAAACTGTCGAAGAGTTCCAAACTGTTTACCACCTCTATTCAATGCTGCACAATCACAAGGTAACACTTCGTGCTGGTGGCACGAAAGAAGAGGAACTGATTGTCCCGACAGTAAGCCATATTTGGCCGACAGCAGATTGGCACGAACGTGAATCATTTGACCTTTTTGGTATTAAATACACGGATCATCCGGACCCCCGACGTATACTCCTGCCGGATGACTGGGTGGGATACCCCTTGCGAAAAGATTACGAACCACAGAAGACGTGGCATAAAATTCCATTGACAGCGATTGACTACAAAGAAGAAGATAATGGAGACGAGTCATGAGTGAGATCCGAGAGATAGATATTCCGGTTGGCGCGACTCCACAGAAGATTTCTCAAATGCTTGAGAACTTTGAGGACGTTCATGGTGAGCGGATGGTGGTGCAAATGGGACCACAGCATCCGGCTACTCATGGTGTTCTTCGTGTTGAGCTTGAGACCGACGGTGAGATGATTATGAAGGCTACCCCTCATATTGGATATCTGCATCGTTGTTTTGAAAAAACTTGTGAGAGTATGACCTGGCAGCAGGTTGTCGCATATACAGACAGACTTGATTACTGCTCAAGCGCGAACAATAACCTCGGTTATGTTTTAGCTTGCGAGAAGATGTTTGGAATAGAAGTTTCTGAAAGAGTTCAGACCATTCGCGTTCTCGTTTCAGAACTGAACAGACTTGCCAGTCACTTTATTGCAATTGGGACTTACGGGCTCGATATCGGAGCCTGGACGCCTTTTCTGTATTTGATTCAGGAACGTGAACATATCCTTGACCTTTTCGACCGTCTGTGTGGTGGACGTCTTCTGCTTAATTACATGCGTATAGGCGGACTGACACATGACTTACCAGATAACTGGCTTAAAGAAGTACATGAGTACCTGAGTTATATGGAAGGCAAACTTGATGAAGTTAATAGTTTGTTGTCTTACAACAAGATATTCGTTGAGCGTCTTGCAAATGTGGCAATAATCTCTGAAGATATGTGTATTAAGTATGGTTTGACAGGTCCAAATCTGCGTGGAGCAGGTAAGAAATGGGATCTACGGAAGAATGAACCATATTGTGGATATGAAACCTATGACTTTGATATTCCGGTTGGAGATGGTGAAGTTGGCACAATCGGCGATTGTTGGGACAGATACATTGTTCGTGTCAAGGAATGCGAACAGTCCATGCGAATAATAAAACAGGCTACTGAGAGGCTCGAAAAAATGCCAGGTGATGATGTCCTGGCAGCAATTCCGAAGAGTATGACAAAGGTAGCACCTGGTGAAATTTATTTCCGCACAGAACATCCAAAGGGTGAGCTGGGATTCTATATAGTTTCAAATGGCAAGAAATTCCCCTGGCGACTAAAATGTCGGGCACCTTCATTCAGCTCACTGTCCGTTATGTCTGCGGTATCGCCGGGATTGTTGATAGCTGATATGGTGGCACTTATTGGATCGATAGATATAGTCTTGGGTGAGGTGGACCGATGACCTGGTTAGATTTATTAATTGCTGTAGCCTGTGTGGCTGGTGTACTCGGTTTCATTTCAGTGGTTGCACTGGTTGCAATCTGGACAGAGAGAAAGATATCGGCTCACATCCATGATAGGCTTGGTCCGATGGAAACCGGTGGTTTTCACGGCTGGGCACAGACAATCGCGGATATGGTGAAACTGCTGCAAAAAGAAGATATTATTCCAGATGCTGCAGATAAACCTCTTTTCAAACTGGCTCCTTATATCGTATTGTCTGCGACTATTGCATCTTTTGTTGTTTTACCCTTCGGAGCTCACTTAATAGGTACCGACCTGAATATTGGTATTTATTATCTAGTTGCAATATCTTCGCTCGAGGTCGCTGGAATTCTGATGGCTGGTTGGGCATCCAATAATAAATGGGCGTTGTTCGGTGGTATGAGATCCGCATCGCAGATGATCAGCTTCGAGATACCAATCGGGCTGTCACTGCTCATTCCTATTATGATTGTCGGCAGCCTCTCAATGCAGGATCTGGTTGGGGCGCAAGCTGGAGGATTTTGGAATTGGGGCGTTTTCTCACACTTGCCTTTTGCCATGATTGCCTTTATTGTCTATTTCTGGGCATCACTGGCCGAGGTAAACCGAACGCCGTTTGATTTACCGGAAGGTGAATCAGAATTAGTGGCGGGATTCCACGTTGAGTATTCCGGGATGCGGTTTGCCATGTTTTTTCTGGCTGAATTCGCGAATATGTTCCTCGTTGCCGGGGTGGCGGTTGCATTATTCCTCGGCGGTTGGCATGCGCCATTTTCATTCCTTGAGATATCTGCAGAAAGTAATGTAATCCTGCACAATCTTGTTGGGTTCTTCTGGTTTGCAAGTAAAGGGATGGTACTGTTATTTATTCAGCAGTGGCTTCGCTGGACATTGCCACGCTTAAGGGTTGATCAATTGATGCACGTCTGCTGGAAAATTTTCCTGCCGTTCTCTTTTGTGAATGTTTTGATTGTCTCGCTTTGGATTGTGTTGACACAGTCCTGATGGGATCTGTCGTGTCGTCAGGTGTCCACACCTGATGTTTAAAGAGTGTCAGGTGAGGACACCTGACACCACAATGAATGGTGTTTGACACCACGAAAAAAGAAAAAAATTAATTTACGCCTTCGGGTTTTTTATATGGCTGGTTACTTCAAAGACATCTGGCTCGGAGTGAGCACAGTTTTGATTGGGATGCATATCACTTTCAAACATTGGTTCAAATTCAAGAAAGCAGTGACGATTCAATATCCTCACGAGATTCTTGAGATGAACGAGCGCACTCGTGCACACCTGTTTAATGTTGCTGATGAATGCGCAGTTTGTCTGCAATGCGCTCGTGCATGTCCTGTCGATATAATTGATATGCAGGGAATTCGTGCTGATAAAGATGAAGACCTCGGCTTGCTCCCAACCGGGAAACCAAAGCGAATGCACTTGATCAAATTCGACATTGACTTTTCAAAGTGTGTTTACTGCGGTTTATGTGTTGAGGTTTGCGATACCAAATCTCTTCATTGGCGGGCTCCTGTTGAACCTTGTACATTCACACGTGAAGAAATGTACAAGAGCTTTGCAACCATTCCTCCCGATGAGGTGGAAAGATTGATTGCATTTGACGCTGAACGGAAAGTAAAAAAAGCCGAAGAGATGGCTGCTAAAAAGGCAGCTGCAGCGGCTGCAAAGGCTGCAAAGGCGGCAAAAGCTAAAGCTGAAGCTGAAGCCAAACCAGCCGAAGCTGGTGCAGATGCTCCAAAAGCGGCCAAATCAGATGTTGGTGAAGAGAAAAAAGAAACTCCCGCTGCTTCTGATACTCCAGAAAAACCAGGTACACCCGATTCCCCGGACGCTCCTGAAAATACACCAAAACCAGAGCCGGATAAATCTTAGAAATATTATGAATATACTCGGTGAAATAGTTTTTTGGGTATTTGTGTTGTTGACAATTGGTTCATCAATGGTAGTTGTTTTCCATTCGCGAATCATTTACAGTGCATTTGCCCTGTTGTTCACATTTTTCGGCATAGCCGGGTTGTACGTTTTCCTGGCAGCTGATTTCCTTGCGGCATCTCAGGTGCTGATTTATGTCGGTGGAATTTTAACATTGATTATTTTCGGTGTCTTCATGACCACCAAGATCACTACGTTGTCAATACCGCAGCTTACACATCATCGGTACATTGCATTGATCCCTATTGGTCTGGTTTTCTATGCATTGGTGCACATGATCTTTAAAACGAGCTGGCCAGTCAATGTTCTTGATGTTGGACCGACAACTCAGATGCTCGGTCAATTACTCTTGACCAAATACCTCGTTCCATTTGAACTCGCAAGTGTGCTTTTACTGGCGGCACTGGTTGGTGCAATGCGATTGGCAAGGATGTTCAGGGAGGCTGATTAATGCATTGTTTAGACTCATATTTATTTGTATCAGCCGCGATGTTTGTGCTGGGACTACTGGCAGTTGTGACCCGAAAGAATGCAGTTTCAATCCTGATGGGTATCGAGTTAATGCTAAACGCAGGAGCGCTGAACTTTGTCGCTTTCAGCCGTTTTTCGACCGCCAATTTGGACGGTCATGTAGCGGCTTTGTTTATCCTGATCATAGCAGCTGCTGAAGCAGCCGTTGCATTAGCGATATTCCTCAATCTTTACAGGCTTAAAGCTACATCTGAGGTGGATAAAGCGAACCTGTTAAGAGGTTAAATTTTCCACATTACAATTGAATCGGGTAGAACCTCGATTTATGTGTCATGAGGAGACTCCTGACACCACTTTTAGAATAAAAACCGCGCTGGAAGGCATAAGTCTGACAGCATAGTTACATGTACCTCAGGCAATTTGCCGTCGGTGCTTTAGAAAATTCGAACATAGATAACATTATGTTTCAGCTGGCAATTTACATACTTTTAGCCCCACTGGTTGCGTTTACAATCAACATCTTCTGGGGAAAACGATATCTACCAAGAGGTGGAGACTGGATTAGCATCACTGCTATCTGGAGTGGTTGCGCGTTTGCGTTATACATGTTCTTCACTAAAGTGTTGGGTAACTACGATCCGAATTACTTCCAATCCTGGCAATTTGACTGGATTAGATGGGGCGATTATCAACTCAGAATCGGCATAGCTCTCGACAACGTATCGTTAATCATGCTGGTGGTTGTTACTCTGGTTTCTTCCCTCATTCATCTGTATAGCACAGCATATATGAAAGGAGATCCCAAGTACCATCGTTTCTTTGCATTCCTTTCCTTTTTCTCTTTCAGTATGATAGGATTAGTGCTGGCTGATAACTTGCTGATAATATTCTGTTTCTGGGAATTAGTAGGTCTGTCAAGTTACTTCCTTATCGGATTCTGGCACGAGAAAGATTCTGCTGCCAATGCTGCAAAGAAGGCGTTTGTGGCTAACCGTATTGGTGATGTGGGCATGCTGATTGGAATCCTGCTGGTGTTCACTGCCATGGGCACTTTAAATGTAACTGAAGTTATTGCTGGTGTCGCTGCCGGTAAGATGGGCGGAATGGCACTAACGATTGCTGGGTTGTGTTTATTCTGCGGGGCTATAGGTAAATCAGCTCAGTTCCCGCTTCATGTCTGGCTTCCCGATGCAATGGAAGGTCCGACACCTGTATCGGCTCTGATTCACGCAGCTACAATGGTCGCAGCCGGTGTTTATTTGGTTGTGAGGATATTCGCTATCCTGACCCCGGAAGCGTCACTTGTTATTGCATATATCGGTGGATTCACCGCACTGTTCGCTGCCACGATTGCTGTTGCTCAGTATGACATTAAACGGGTTCTGGCGTATTCCACACTTTCGCAACTCGGCTACATGGTTATGGCTCTCGGTGTTGGTTCGTACACCGCTGGTTTTTTCCACCTTGTAACACACGCGATGTTTAAGGCATGCTTATTCCTCGGTTCAGGTTCCGTCATACATGCCATGCATGGTGCACTTCACCACATCCACAGTCACGACGATGCACAGGATATGCGGTTTATGGGTGGACTGAAGAAGTACATGCCGGTCACATTCATCACATTCCTTATTGCTACAGTATCTCTGTCTGGTGTCCCATTGACATCCGGATTTATGTCTAAGGATGCCATCCTCGGTGGTTCGTTGGCGTACTTCATGATGCACCCTCAGCACTGGTTGTTGCCTGTGTTTGGATTCGGTGCTGCAATTCTCACTGCTTTCTATATGTTCAGACTGGTTTACATGACTTTCTTCGGCGAGTTTAAGTCTGGACCTGAAGCTGCGACGGCCCTGCATGAATCACCACGGGCAATGACGATTCCGTTAATTGTTCTTGGTGCTCTGAGTATATTCGTATTTTACAGTTTCAACCCGTTCAATCCGGCGAGTGGTTGGTTCTCAACTCTGAACCCACAACCGGACAGGGCTTACGAACAGCTACAGGCAGTCGCTGCCCATGATACACATGCAGAAGCAAAATCCCACGATTCACACTCAAAGCATGAAGCTGTCGAAAAAGCTGAACACAATGATTCTCACGGGACAGTAGTCGAGTCACATGGTGAAGAACACGGGGAAGAGGTACACGCTACTGATGCCGGTGGGCATGGTGGAGGACACGATGTTCACCACACCGCTCACCTGATCGCAATGGTAATATCGATTATTCTGGCAACGCTCGGAATTTTGATAGCGACAATGGGATATTACTGGCATAAGATTGATCCGAACGTATGGAAGAAACGGCTCGGACCGGTTTACCTCGGTATGTATCATAAGTGGTGGTGGGACGAAATTTACGAGTACACCTTCATTGGTGGAACGAAGTTAACTGCCAATATCCTCGCATGGTTTGATGGTGCGGTTATTGATGGTCTTGTAAACTTTGTTGCAACGATTGGTAGATTTGTATCGGTTGTACATGGCTGGTTTGACCTTTATGTAGTTGATGGTTTGGTAAATCTGACCGCCTGGATAGTTGGCATATTCGGTCGATTCACCCGATTATTCCAGGGTGGACAGATTCAACGCTATGTGCTGTACACGATAGCTTTGGTTGCGGTGTTTATAATTTTGAAGGTACTGTAGCACACGCCTCCGTGCGTGTGAATTGTGTTTCGCATAAACGCAGGCGGGGACGCCTACGCTACTGAGAAAAAAAGATTTAGAACTCAAACTTTGGGGTATCCCGAAAAGGGGCATCCAAGTTAGAGGGGGATTCATTCATTGGTTAATAAAGTAACGGCATTCATATGAGCCCGTTGACACTGATTACATTCTTGCCGGTTGTAGGTGCTGCCATAATTTTGGCGCTACCCCGGCATAACCATAAGCTGATTCAATGGACGGCGCTGTTTACAGCATTGGTCGTTCTGATAATTACAGCGTCGCTATACCCACAGTTCGATATGCAGAAGGTGGGCATCAATCAGGAAGCTACTTTCCAATTCACGGAGAAGCATTCCTGGATACCGGCATTTAACATTAACTATCATGTTGGAGTTGATGGTTTATCATTTCCAATGATACTGTTAACTGCACTGCTCAGCTTTTTGTGCATTCCAGCATCTTTCGGTATTAAGAAAGGAGTGCAAGGATACTTCGCCTTGTTCCTCCTCTTAGAAACCGGAATGATGGGAACCTTCATCGCACTTGATTTCTTCCTGTTTTATGTATTCTGGGAGATCATGTTGCTGCCTATGTATTTCCTCATCGGAATTTGGGGTGGTCCGCGTAGAATATACGCGGCGATCAAGTTCTTCCTCTACACGTTGATCGGATCAGTCATGATGCTCGTTGTCATGTTGATGTTGTATTTCAACACCATCGATCCGGTGACGGGAGGACATACCTTCAATATGCTCCACATGATGGACCAGGCGAATCAGACGGGAATAATCCTGCTGCATTCGACCCGTATCATCATGTTCTTCGGATTGTATATTGGATTCGCGATCAAGATCCCAGCTTTTCCATTCCACACCTGGCTGCCGGATGCTCACGTTGAAGCACCGACTGCGATATCAGTTATTCTAGCTGGTGTGTTGTTGAAGATGGGAACCTACGGCATCATCCGTATCCTCTATCCGATCCTTCCAGAGACCACTGTTTCGTTCGGCTGGTTTATCGCTTTAATCGGTATGATAAACATCATCTACGGTGCCTTCTGTGCTATGGCACAAACGGACTTGAAGAAACTTGTTGCGTACAGCTCGATTTCGCATATGGGCTATGTGATGCTCGGGATGAGCGCGTTTACTGCTGCCGGATTGCAGGGCGCAGTTTTCCAGATGTTTAACCATGGAACAATCACCGCCATGCTCTTCCTTCTGGTTGGTGTTATTTATGATCGGGCTCACCACCGTCAGATTAATGGTTTCGGAGGATTGGCAAATGTCATGCCCCGTTATATGGGGATAACACTGCTGGCGTTCTTCGCTGGTATGGGATTGCCTGGATTGAGTGGCTTTATATCAGAAGCGATGGTCTTTATTGGTGCATTCCAGGTTTGGAAGGTTCATACAATTATCGCCATCTTTGGTATCATTATCACCGCTGGATATCTACTTTGGACACTACAGAGGGTGTTCTTCGGTGAGACAAATCCGAAATATCTTGACATTAAGGATATTAATGGACGGGAATTATTTACATTAATTCCATTGGGCATAATAGTGATCTTCCTCGGTATCTGGCCACATCCTGTGCTTGATCTGATGAATTCATCCCTTTCACATCTCGCAAACATGATGAGTTCGGTAACCCCATTATGAATCAATCTCCGATAAATATAGATTTATCCCCGATGATTCCGGAGTTGACCCTGGTCGGAGGGTTACTCTTGCTGCTGATTGTTGACCTGTTAGCAAAGAGGAATAAGGGGATCATCGCCGCAGTTGGAGGTTCGATTCTGCTCTTTGTGCTGATGATTATTACAATCTCAGCCGAAGAAAGGGTCGGCAGTTACCTGTTCGGGACCGTTATTCAGGATGGGATCACAGTGTTCTTCAGGCTGCTGTTCTGCCTAGCAGGTATTATCTCTCTGGGGTTGATGTCTTACAGGTTCAAGGACGAAGGTGAACCACATCTGCTGATCTTGTCATGTATACTTGGTATGTTCCTGCTCGCAGGTGCTAATGACATCATCATGCTTTTTGTCGCAATTGAAATGGTTTCTATTCCAGCATATGTTCTTGCTGGTTATGGTCGCAAAGACATGAAATCTGCTGAAGCATCTCTGAAATATGTGCTCTATGGTGCAGTATCTTCTGGCATGATGCTTTATGGTTTCTCATTGTTGTATGGAATCTCAGGTGCGACAAATCTGCCCGAAATGGCTGCCAAGTTAGGCACTGTTTCCGGAACCAGCCTGCCACACGTGATGGGTCTGGTACTTGTCTTTGCAGGAATCGGTTACAAAATTGCAATGGTTCCTTTCCATTTCTGGTGCCCCGATGTTTATGAGGGTTCCCCGACAGCTGTCACTGCATTCTTCTCTGTTGCACCTAAAGCAGCCGGATTCGCAGCTCTTCTGCGTCTGATGCCCGTTTACGTTACACTCGAACCGACATATGGTGTAACTGCTGTTGGCATGATAACCATCGGCTCAGCAATGACGATGACGCTCGGTAATCTCGGAGCCATCTGGCAGGATAGCGTAAAACGCTTGCTGGCGTATTCTTCGATTGCGCATGCTGGATATCTACTGATGGGTTTTGCTGTGCTTGCAGCGTACCCTGAGGGTGAAATACACGATCTTGCGACAGCAGCCGTAATGTTCTATCTCGTAGTTTATGTATTTATGAACCTCGGTGCCTTCCTGATTGTTGATCTGGTTGAGAGAAACTTCGGTGGAGAGCACATCAAATGGTTCAGAGGTTTCGGCAAATCGAGCCCGATCCCTGCTCTTGCGCTTGCGGTATTCCTGTTCAGTCTAATTGGATTACCACCACTTGCAGGCTTCATCGGAAAGTTCTACCTGTTCTCAGCATTGGTGAAGGGGAAATTGTTCGCACTTGCAATCATCGCAATTGCGAATACAGTTGTTTCGCTGTTCTATTATGTGCGACTCATCCGCGACATGTTCCTGTATGAGGCGGAAGGTAATATTGCAGATCAAGTTGCTGCTGGTGCGAAGTTGAAGACACTCGGTGGCATCTTAGCAATCGTGACTCTCATTCCCACTTTGGTCCTCGGTATCTTCTGGGGGCAACTTGCAAACTGGATTCAGCTTAAGGTCTGGTAGAACCGCAAGTCATGAATGAATTTACAAAGGGCAGGTTAATTCCTGCCTTTTGTGGTTTTGATTAACAAACACGCGGGAGTAGCGAAGCCATGCTTCGCGCTTTTTGTAATTAAAAATGCGAAGCATGGCTTCGCTACTCCGTACAATGAAGAGAGTAATGTTACCACCAGAAACCATAGCCAAAATAATCCAACGCCTCGAGAAGATGTTGCGGGTGAAGATATTGGACAAAGGCATTCGCGCCATCCACGTCAACTCCCGATATCACTGGCAGCCAAAGATGCGCATAGAGGTCGGGAAGTACTACACCAACCTGGAATTCGAGTCACCCCTCGAAAAGGTCGTAGCGGTCCTTGAAGCACCCTCATTCATCGTTGTCACCGAGCAACGCGGATTGAGAGAGGGGATGCCGTATCTATTCATGAAGGACGATGTGAAGAAAGTGGAGTTTTTTGAATTGTAAGGGCGCAAGGCTTGCGCCAAAATCTTTCTTCTTGCGATACTATCCCGATGGATGTACGGGCACGACGCTCGTACCCTTTTCCAAGATAAACGAACTATATTTTCAATTCAAAATGTACTGATTTACCTAACAAGGGCACCTGCAATGTGCCCCTACAATTCGTCGAATTATCTAACCAAAACGACCTTCCGAACACCCGAAAATTCCCCACACTCCATCTTCACGAAGTAAATCCCTGCTGTTGCAGTTTTCGCATCCCATTTGATTGAATGGTTGCCGGAAGCCATTTCACCCTCGACAAGATTTTCATTCAATCTTCCTCGTTGGTCGTAAATACTGACATTTGTAAACTGTCTAACAGGCAATCCAAATTTCACCGTCACCTGATTATTAAATGGATTAGGGTAGGGTTGAAGCATTGTTATCTCGGTTGGGAGATTCTCGTTCTTTTCAGGAATCCCCAGAGTGGGAGGTAGTATAACAGTCCAAGTCTGGTTGGATTGAACTGTGAACTCTGTGTCGGACGCAGTTAAGTACCAGATGACTCTCGTAGTGTCCTGCGCGAGGTCGAGGCGATTCAGGATAAATTCTAAATTTGATGACCTGTAAATAATGTCTGATCCTGCATCCCAGCTAAATAATGTATCTCTTTCTTGAAATGGAAATCTCAGATATAATTTATAATTAATTGTGTCGGCATCTATGTCAACTGATGGATTCCACTGGAAAGTTGCTCTAAAGTTTCGCAGGATAGTATTGTTCTCAGGCAGATTCAGGTCAAATGGTTGTGGAGAACAGTTTGTGTTTTCAATCCTGACCCGCAATGGGCGGTTTATCTCATGCACTCCATCAGAGGCGCGGAGCCTGCCGGTGTGATTGCCGGCATCTTCATAGTTGGTGATCCACTCGAAATGGGCTGTCCCGTCTCCATTGTCGATAAATTGTGCCTCTTCCGGGAACTCTTCCATTTCCATCGTGATAGTTATTTCATCATCATTAATATCCGAAACTGCTATGTCAAATCTCGCAGTATCGGTCTCCGAGAATACTACAATACCTCCAGGCAAGACCGACCATTGAGGCGGAGCATTGATCCCCAGAGCGGCTGAACAGTCAAACACACCAAGGTTATATCCATCAGCGACATAAGCGAATTGTTCATTTGCAGCAACGCTGTAACATCTTCCACGTGTGTCGTAAAATCCAGCTTGTTCAGGATTTTCAGGGTCAGTTGCATCAATCAAAATCATCCCGTGATCCCTCCCACAAGCTAAATAGATAAAACCGTTCTGTACATCAAAATCGTATATATGACCAGGGCTGTCGCAAAACGAAAGCATTGCGGGATTTTCCGGATCAGAGATGTTTATGAGTTGTA
>JABGPL010000044.1:0-4891 GCA_018644935.1 Calditrichota bacterium
TCACGTAATCTGGCTTTCAAAGGTACGATTGGTAATTCGTCTCCAGAATGCATTAAACTCTTCACCTTTGCAAGCATTTTTTGACCGAGTAAGCCTCCGGGATGAAGAGATGCAAAATCATCTTCCTGTACACCCCGAGCCATTAGCAGTGCAATTGCAAACGCATCACCCATAGCAACAGTAACAGCATTTGATGCTGTTGGCAGTAGACCATAAGGCCAGGGGTATTTTTTCACACTGACATCCACCACAACATCTGCAACTTCAGCTAATGCAGAATGGATATTCCCGGTTAGTGCGATAACCGGTACCCCCAGTAACTTAAACCTCGGAATTATCGCTACAACTTCGTGAGTTTCCCCGGAATATGAAAGTGCTATAACAACATCTCCGGAAGAAACAACTCCAAGGTCACCATGACCAGCCTCCCCGGCATGAAGAAACAGAGATGGCATCCCGGTAGATGATAAAGTCGCTGCAATTTTTTTTCCTGCAATTCCCGACTTTCCGAGACCAGTTATTATTGTTTTTCCTTCGCAGGTAAACAAAACATCAACGGCATCAATAAATGTTTTATCAATGAGTTGCCCCGAATGAACAAGAGCATTACTCTCGAGATCAAATACTTTTCGACCTACATTTAACAGTTCGTCATTTGACAACAAATGATTAAGGTCTGAGTTGTCGTCCGTCTTCATTATTTCCTTTTGAAGATTTCATGGGCAGAAGTTATCAATATAGGATATTACAAAGGGATCAGTCAAGTACAAAGGCTTATAGTTACGAATAGTCACTCAATGTGAAATTCTCTTGACATTTCCACTTTGATCCGTTACGTTTCTACTCTAAAACAGATTGCAAGGTACCCCAATGTTTAAAACACCCTGGCTCAGCATTTTGATAGCGCTGATAGTCAGAATAATATACTGGATTCAGGTAAGTGACCAGGCATGGTTTCAATCACCCGGTACCGATCCAGAATTTTATCTCAGATGGGCAAATGCCATTTTGACCGGCCACGGCAATGATTTCATCCCCTTCCCGCGTGGACCTCTCTATGCTTATATACTGTCAGGCATTCAAGCCGTCTTTGGAACATGGTGGATATACCCAAGATTGCTCAATCTGCTGGCAGATTTAATCACAACATGGTTAATTTTCAAACTGGCGACAAGATTGGGTGACCGTACAACAGGTTTGATCGCCAGCTTGTTATTCGCATTTTCGGGTGCCGCGGTTTACTTTACGGGTGAAGTATTGATGACATCGCTCGCTACAGTTTTAGCAACATCACTACTGTATTCATTGCTGAAAGTATGGGAACATCCTTCTTTTCTGTTCGCATCTCTGTCCGGTGTTTTTTTAGCTTTGATAACACTTCTTAGACCGAATTTTATTCTGTTGATTCCTCTCTCTCTGGGAATTTTAGCATTGTCGTTATACAAGGCAAAAACGTCGAATCTAAAGAGCTCGAAGGTTCTTCTGGTTCACAGCCTGATAATTCTTGCCATCTTCTCTCCTGTCTTGATAGCAAATTGGAATTCATCAGGAAAACTAATCCCGGTTGCAAGTCAGGGTGGTGTGAATTTCTATATCGGGAATGCACGTGGTGCTTCAGGTTGGGCATCTGAATTGCCCGGTGCTGGTGCTGCATGGTCTGAAGTAGATGCCCGACGAATTGCATCAAAACATGCTGGACGGTCACTCAACGATCCGGAAGCATCAAATCAGTTCTGGAAAATGGGGCTTGAAGAAATTAGTGCTGATCCTGTAAGCTGGGTAAAGCTGTTGGCAAAAAAGAGTTTGCTTTTTCTGAACTCCCGTGAAATCGGCAATAATCGTCCTCTTTTATTGCCTGTTAAGTCATCCACGATGATTAAACTACTTATGTACAACTCAATGGGTGCTCTTTTTCCAATTTGCTTGATAGGCTTAATGTATAGTTGGAAGAGACCTGAAATTCGAATAATGTCTCTTTATCTGATGTTATTCTCATTCTCAATATTAATATTTTTCACAAATACACGGTACCGAATACCCATATTACCAGTCGTTTTGATAATTGCAGCAATTGGAATATCACATGTTGTCAAATCAGACCGCCGCAACATTTTCAAATGGAAATTCCTGAGCATTTTTACCTTCGGGTGTGTTATCGCGATGCCAAATTGGTCTGGCAGCACTTTTCATCAACCTGCTCAGGCCCACTATGTTCACGCCAATGCATTGATGCGTCAAGGAAGAACAGGGGAAGCACTGAAGCAGTTTTACTTGGCTGATAATTCTGATTCAGATTTCCCTGAGTTACATCTCAATACTGGTGTTGCACTCCTGGCAAACGGAGATTCATTGGCAGCGTTAGCTGCCTTCCAGAGAGAAGTAGATTCAAATCCTCACAGTTTCAAGGCATTCAATAATATCGGAGTGGTATATGAATTCCAGGGGAAATTGCGGTCCGCTCATGACAACTATCATGAGGCTGTCAAGATTAACAATCTACATTCTGATGGCATACATAATCTTGCCCGGATATATTTGAAGATGGGCGATAATTTTCTGAACAACGGAAGCCTGGATTCTGCAACGGTTAAATATGATCTGTTTTCCGAGCTCTTACCGTCAGACCCAAGGTCATTTCATCGACTCGCTCTGGTTGCCATCTATAAAGAGAATTGGCATGAAGCAAAAATGTTACTGGAGGAAAACCTTCAACTCAATCCTGGACACAATCAATCCCGAATGTTACTTTCACAGTTGGAGATGCGAAGAAATCATAATTTGCCATAAAAATGGTCAACACCTCTCCCGGGTTGTTTCTGAGTATATACACTCGCGATATTGGATCTTTTTACACAAATGGTCGACCCAAATCAGAGTTTCTGTCTTTCTGGCAAAATCTTGCAAAGCGATCTATTATAAACATATTTGGTACGAATGCCGGTCATTCTGAATTCTTGAGTCCCAATTATCTCAACTCCTATGTCACCCCATTTGTCTTTCGGAATAAGGGGCTCGATTTCGTAGAAAATGAACTGTTTTTTACCTCTTTCTCGCAAGCTCGAGACAACTTCACTCACGTTCTCCCCACGAGGCGTATTATACCACTCCTGCTGATCCGATACAGTCGCACAATCACCTGATAACCACCAGACATTCGTGAGAACCGTTTCACTTTTCATCACTGCTGCCCATTCATTTAATCGTCCATTGTCATTACGAGCATACAGAAGTGTGTCATAAGAATACAACTGATTGAGAACTGAAAACAGTACAAGGGTAACAATGACATATCTTGTTGGCTTAAAATTCCGCCACCACTTATAGGCACGAACGCTACCAGAAATGAGCATGAATGGAATAATTTCGAGACCAAGTCGAGGACCCCAATGAACACCATTTGCAATAGGTCCTAAGACCAATACAAATACTATAAACATATAGGGAGAAAGCCATGCCATCTTCCAGAAACCCATATTTCTCGACCTGAGATGTCTTACACCCAATATAACAAATGGTGAAACCCATAATAAGCCACCACTTTGAAGAGTATATGCCACCCGATTACCGGACATTCCTGCACTGTATATGTAAACAGATCCCGCGATAAGAAGTAAGATGGAAAAAATGATCGATTGCACCACATTTCGTCTCCACCCTCGCCAGGTACCAACTACTATTAATGGAATAAGCCCAAGAAGGGAGAGTTTATTATTAGCAAACCCCTCTACAATTAAGGAGTAGAAGTAATGAAGAAAATCACGAAATGTAGCAAAAATGAATGCAGTTGGTTTATTCCATAATCGCCAACTAACTGGTCTATATCCAGACATATTTGTCAGAATGTGAAGTGGAATATAGGTTCCCGTCAATATTTTATTAACAACAAGTGCTACAAGTATCCCGATTGATGACACTAAAACAAAAACCAAGTTGCTTACTCGGTTTCGTTTTGTAAATTTCCAAAACATAGCGATTATTGGAATCCAGAAAATAGATTCCGTTCTCAGCATCACTGCAATGGTCATTAAAATACCAGCAACGATGGAGTTCCGCATATCGTGACTACTATCCCTCTCATCCTTAGTTCTGCAAACCAAACTCATCGCTAAGGTCACAAAGGCAATTGCGAGAGAGTGTTCCCAAAGAGTCAAACTATAAAAGAGTAGGGGTGACCCAAATCCCAGCATAATTAAAAACAATCTACCATCGTTTTTCTTCTTATGCCGAATCCAGGTTAACCAGGCAAAAAAAAGTGTCAACCACCCCCCGAAAAGTGGCATCAACCAAGGACCTATATGCCCTACTAAAAAAAAGAGCACCCCACCAATCAACATAAAAATAGTAGAAAAAACCGGAATCTGGTTTTTTCCCTTCATCACTCCAAAGGGTTTTACAATCGGTCGAAGCCGTCCCTCAGGGTCGATTTCAGAGCCATCATAGTGAATTTGAAGCGAGCCCCTTTCGGCAAAAGATTTCATTCCCTGATACTTGAAACCATTATCGACACCCCAGAATGAAGGCTTGGGGAGAATTAACCACAAAATAAGATAAATACCGGCAATAGCTAAAAAGACATGGTATTCACGTCTTCTATGCCTGCCTTTAATCAGATATTGAAATGGATTTTGAATTACCATGGAGAATCACTTTTAAAAAAGTCAGGGCATCTACCCAATGGTTAGATGCCCTGATACAATTTATTATGTAATTACTTAATGTGCGAAAGGCAGGAAGAACCAGTCAAGCATGGATGCGAACATTTCAGAAACTTTTTTCCCTGATTCGGCGGAGTTGTCAAGATAGTACAATGGGAATGTGAAGACAGCTACTCTGTACCGCACTTCAAATCCACCATCGTCAAGTTCTGATAACCTCTCGTATCTGATTGCAC
>JABGPL010000044.1:4901-34582 GCA_018644935.1 Calditrichota bacterium
GGAAATCGGAATATGGAAGGAACGTATAGTCGACTTCAATAGAATCTCCCATTGCCCAGGGTTCGCCAGATTCGTAACTTACACGAACAACTGTTTCGTTATAAATTCCAACATTATTAGTGACAGAAACAACCTCACCAATTTCTTCGCGAGTGATGTTTTCAACCCGGGTGATGTTGCTGACCCTTTCACGGTATAACTTCACTAAACAATCCAACGGTGTTGGAGGATAATAGATGGTGCCTATATTTACAACAACATCAGCAGAGTCATTCATTACATCTCCGGAGGCAGTATCGGTGTAAGATTTGAAATAATAGACCGTTTCTGCACCACTGCCTGCCATTATGATATCAACACCCGGCATGAGAGGATAAACGCCATACCTGCCAGGGTTACCGTCTCTGTCAAAGAAAAATTTGCTGTACGTTTCGCCAATTTTTTCCGTGTCAATGTCCAGATCAGGCACATCATATACACCTGAAGTCGCTCTTACAAATTCCGCTTCATCTGCAGGAACAGAAACCGAACTTCCAAATGTTGATTGAGCTAATCCCAAAGTGGCATCTGTTATCAGGTTCCGGGGAACATAATTCCCTATTGCCCAAATATTTCCACCGATACGGGCATAATCGCCTAGTTCGGTAGCAAAACTCTGGGCATAACTACCACTCTTGTTCTCAGAAACTAAGATCACTAATCTGAATCGTCCCAGCAAAGACTTGAATAGCGGAGTGTCTACTTCGGTTGGAAAGTGCTTGTAAACTGCATCCGGGTAGCGGAATGAAACTTCCTCAAGCAATGTCTGATATGATTCCCCAATCGCATGACCGGGTAATACATCTCCTAAGCCGACAAGAGCTGGATTGAAATTTTCTTTCACCTTTGTACAGTTAAGCAATAAAATTGATTCTTCAAACGAGGGCTTGTAGACATCAAATGTTAAGCTTGCAGGACGTTCTGATATCTCAAAACCATCATCACGCGCCCAAACGGTGAGCTTATAATGACCGGTCTCAAGCCCGGTGATATTCAGATCCTGACCTGAAGACCATTGCCTTGATGTCCATTCCCACACCGTATCGTGTGGTACTTTTTCGACAAAATAACGGTATTCAAGTGGGATGGAATACAAATCTTTATCATCGGGATCACTTGATCGCCAATTAAATCCAAGCCCAGCCCATGTATCCGTAATGTTTTTCAGAACATAGAGTGTATCACTCAGGACAACATCATTTGCGTAATCCTCGTCTGATGATGTATGCCACTTGATGTCGGGGACATTTGGAGGATTATTGCTTCGGTAAAATGTATGAGAAACCACTGGTGACTCTTGATCACGATCGTCTGTACACTTTAAGTAAAATACATGCTCGGTAATCTCACCCGATTCTGTTAACAGGTAAACGGTATCAGAAGTGTTAATGGTTCGTACCCAGGCGTCTTCCGGAATTAGTTCAATGAAATTCTCAGGTTGTGAAAGAGCAGCAGAATCGATAATATCTGCATACTCGTAAAACTCCACGAAACCATCCGGATCACTACCTTTCCAATATATAACGGGAGCAAAGGCAAATGAATCCTGATTAGCGGGTACATTTGAGAATCTTACCGTGGGAGCAATATTTTCGGCAACTTCCCCTTCGATATGACCATTGAAAGTATCACAGCCACCTAAGATGATGAAGAATGCGGATAGTCCAATTGTGAGAATTGAAAATAGCACAGACATGCCAGGTGCTGCACACTCTTTTTTTGTAGATATAATTTTATTAACCATAAATCAGCCTAAGCCTTTCTATCTCTTCGAGAAGTTCCCTGCGTCCAGCAGGTGTGCTTAAATCAGCTTCAAACGAGGTGTTAAAGTTCTCCTTGACAATGTTGAATGATTGATCAAACTCATTCAACCCATAATGTGCAGCAGCAATCATCAGCTTCAAATCCATAAAATCTAACGTTTGTTTGTGCAAAAATCTCCAAAGTGGTTTAGCACCAAGCAGTAGATTTGCTTTATCAATTGCTGTTTGCATTTTTACTGGATCAAACTGACTATCCTGATAAATAGCAAATGCTAATCCACCAAGAGCGTCATATTTGATCTCATCAAGTTCTAGTGCTCTGTTAAAATATACAAGAGCATTAGCTAATCCACCAGTTATTCGACCAGATGACCATCCGGCACCGTTCCACGCATCAACAATTGATGCATCCCGGCTGGTTACAGTTTGGAAATCTTCAAGTGCAGTTTCAAATTCACTTTGCTCAAAATTTTCCCATCCTCTTTCGAGGAGTTCTGTTGTCGTCAATTCAGCGCCGTCTGGATCATCTTCATTTTTTTCGCAGCCAGCTACTGTTATCAGCATCAAAAGTACCAATACCCACGGTAACAATTTCACACTATTTCTCCTGTGTAGAACCAATGCTGATCGGTTGTTTAGGAAACCAATTGTATTAAATATTAAAAAGCTAAGTTTTCGCATCAATCTACCTTAAAAGCAACAACTTTACGGAATATAGCTGATCAGCTGTCTCGAGCTGCGCCCAGTAAATCCCCGATGGTAAGGTCTGTTTTCTACTACCTTTGCCATCCCAGAAAGTCTTGTGAGCACCTGCGCTGAGATCCTGATCAATAAGGCTGACCACCATACGTCCAGCTATATCATAAATGCCCAGATGAGCAAAACCGGCAACACCAAGTGAGAATTCAAGATTCACACTCTGGTTAAATGGATTGGGATATGCCTGAATCAACTCAAGTTGTTCTGGGGCAATTGATGAGTGGTCCTGAATAAAGCTCTCATCCCATGCCAAAATAAAATTGCCATCTCGACTTATATCTGCGATAAGAAGTCCATTGCGATATTCTGATTCAAGACGCTGAACTCCATTATCTGATATTCTATAGATGCCAAATCGTCCGAGTGCATCCTCATCCCAGCCAGATCCATCTAACTCAATTTTCATTGATGCTGGAATTGTTAAATCACCACTAAATCCCTGCACGAAGAACGGACGAGAAATGAAAATCAAATTTTCTTGCGGTTGGAAAATTTCCGGCTTCACTCCCGCTACAACATAAGTTTCTTCCTGAATTGAACCTGGTTGTACTTCAATTCGCCCATTAATTCCGCTCAACATGATGGTTCCACCCGAATTCGGAGTAAGAACGGATAATTCGTAGGTTCTTCCAATTTTTCGGTGTTGTGCATTGGGTAGTGTGGCATCAACGGTAATGAAAATTGTCCCACTCCTATTCGCTTCGTAATTACCCTTATAATTGTAATCATTAAGAGCTGATAATTCAATTTTTTCAATTGGGTCGTTATCAACACGAAGTGAACATAAAGAAGCCATTTCCGGTATTTCGTTTGATGTTACAAAAATATCAATCCATTGAGGGAAAGCCGGGTTTTGGAATACCGAAATCCCAAGTTCTGGAGTTGACCAACCTCCACCAAGAGGTCCACCATAGGCTCCAATATCATTTCTAACGCCCTTCAATGAGGGAGGGAAGAAATAATCATAGTGAGAAGGCTCGGGGTTTCCGGCATCGACAAGTGGTGAATCCTCATGCAGGTGATAATCGCCTTCGACGTCAACAAACATCGGATCGCTGTTCAGGTTTGCTTTGCCAGGAAACAACTCTTCTGATTCAATATCCGAATATGAAGCGAGTATATTGCTGGATTGTCCGGTGACAATGGATTCACCGGCATTATTCCAAATAATTGTGTTGAACATTAGTGGAAGGCATCGATTTACTGTAAAGATTCCCCCGTTTGTATTATCAACAATTGTGTTGTTCACAATCATCGGTGAGGAATTATTAAAAATTGCTACCCCGCCACAATTTTCCGTACCTTCGTTATTCACAATCAGATTACTCTGCATCCAGGCACTCGCCTGGAAATTGAGATAAAGACCTCCACCCACACGTGCAGTATTACCCCTGATGATACAGTTCTGGATAGTCGGCTTAGAGTTAAGAACATATAGACCTCCACCAAGCATGGCCTCGTTATTCTCAATCATACATCCCTGTAAAAAAGCTCCGGAGTTTTCAAGGGAAATTCCCCCGCCATTAACCTCTTCATCGTCAAGAACTCCGTTATCAGAAATCATACAGAATTGAAGAACCGGTGAAGACTCAGAGATTAAAACGCCATTTTTACTTCCCATAATTTCACAATAAGAGAGCCTGGTATCATCGTCAAGATTAAGTTCCATTCTATCCCAAACAATATCTATCGTGCGTGGAATAAAGAAGATTTTTTCTTCAGGCGTACCAACTGCTCGAAGCTCACCATTTGCCACCATAAAAGCTTCATTCTCGAAAAGTATCCTTGTGCCAGGGCGAATTATTAACTTCTCATGTGCAGGAATTTCAACAGAATAGAGTACGATGTAATCGACTGGATTTTCAGCGTCCCATTCTAATTCACCCGAAAGCTCACCAAAAATGTATTGACCTGGATCAGGCATACCTTTTCCCGCGACCTTGACTGTATCTTGAACAGGATAGTTACTCGAAATTATGAGTTGGCTAAAAGAGGTATCTGCTGATTGCGGATGAAAATTCAGAGTTAAGAAAGATGTGTCGTCAGGTGCAATATGTAACCCTCCGTCAGGTAGTGTCGCAGAAAAGTTGGGCGGATCAAGAGAGCGTACATTATTGACTATAAGAGTTGAATCTCCAGTGTTCGTGATTGGAAGTGGATACTCCAATCCATCCCCATCAACATAGACGTAGCCTATAAAAACTGAATCTTCCAAAAGAACCATTCGAGGTCCCGCACCAATGCCTGTAAGAAGTATACTCAGAGATTTGTCGTTTGTGCTTATTGCAGCACTGGCCTCGTAAAGTGTCGGAGCATCCGGCTCAAAGAAAGCAGTTACTAAGGTGCTGTCTCCAGGAGCAATATTCTCATCCTCAATCTTCATCCTAAAACCATCACCAGTCATCGGAATTTGATCGATATCAGAATTAACATGAAGAGTACTTCTTCCAATATTCTTCAAATGAGTTGTCAGCTCATATACGCCTCCAATTAGACGCCTTCCAAAGTCGAGACTTTCGGCGACTTCAGCAACAGGATCGATTCCAGTGCCAACCATATTGAGTTTTTGATCACCCTGAATTGTATCATTGGTGACAAATGTTAGCTCTGTCTCGTATAACATTGTTGAATCAGGTATGAAGTTAATCGAGAATTTCATATTCTCACCTGGTTCGATTGGTGCAGCTTTGTAGGCAGGGGTCTGTTCACCGTCTACATCTGCAGAATCCGGAAAGAAAATAATCATCGAGGGATCGGGTGGATATCCGGCTGGACTGAAGCGGATATCACTTATGTACAATCGACTGTGTCCATGATTTTCGATTCGTATTTCGCGAGCTCTGCTTGCTCCAGTCCGAACATTATCAAAGTTAGTGAGAATGCCCTGGGCTACTTGAAAATTATAGAATATCGGAACTGAGGCTGTTGCTTCATCAGTACCGCCATAGGCACCAACATTGATAATTGCGTCAAGCTCCATTCCTGAAGTCTGAGCAGGATCTCCTGCATCAATACAGGGAGAAGAATAGCTGAGGTGAACATCCAGGCTGTCTGGATTGGAGTTAAGAAACTCTGGATTTGCAACAAAATTCGCTGCTCCAGGAAAAGCATTATCTCCTGATTCTCGGATACAACTAAAGGCAACGATAGGATTAGAAGACTGAGCCCGAGCGATGTCTTTAAAATATTCATCTCCCGGAGCCAAATTTCCGACCAGTTCCTGATCATTATATGCCACAATTGAGTTGCGAATTGAAGGCTCACCTTCAGATCCAGCGAAAATTCCGCCACCCCAGGCCTGTGCCGTGTTATATACTACTGTACTGTTATTTAACTTCGGACTGGAGTATGCCACAAACATACCACCGCCAAAAGAATTGGCCTCATTTAAGGCAATCACAGAATTGTTTATGTCGCTCTGCGTAAACCAACCGTAGATCCCACCGCCACTGGCTTCAGCGCGGTTATTTATTATCTCGCAGCGATTAATTTCAATTGTGCTGCTCTCGATATAAATACCACCGCCATTGTTAGAAGGCCACGCTCCGCGAGCCCATGCATATTCAACCCGACAAAACTCAAGCATGCAACCACGTTTTGCGTTTACATACCTAATCCCTTTCCACCTCAAGCTATCTGCGAGGGGATCATTGTTTACGGTTGTGAAAACAATTTTGTTGTCAGGTTCACCTATAGCTGTCAGGAAACCGTTAACGACAAACTGGTAAGGCCCGGCAAACTCAATATAAACACCAGCTTCAATGCTCAAAGAACTGTCAGCGTGGAGGATAATATCATCCATTACACGTACCGTATCGCTTGTCGTCCAGGTTCCGCTTTGTAGCATTCCGGCAACTTCAATCCCATTTGAAGGGCTAAAAATGCCTGTACAAAGGAACAAAACAATCAGACAGCTACAAATCTGCCAGTTATAGACAGTTTTCTTCACCCTGATATCCTCATTTTGCATTATTCTGATCCCGAAAACCGCAATTTACGGTACAATGTATTAACGAAAATTTATCAAAAAACACTTTTAACTCTAATGAAAAATTCCAGAAAGCTTATAACCTAAAGTGAATCTATGCACAGGACCAAGAGTCCCTAGACCTGCCCAGGCATAATCCATTGTCAGACCAACCTCTGGTAATTGCAGACCGAGACCAAATGATACTCCATCCAGAGAGGGAACACCATCCTCGTCCATTAGAGGGTACTCTACAAATGGGTCTTTCTCACGGTCCTCTTGATATTCTTCCCATGTAGCTCTTTGCCAGGCATTTGTTTTTCGACCGAGCCTGAAGCTTATCATTTTCATTACATTCAATTCTGCACCGAACACATACTCTTCAAGATTATCATTGGGATGGACAAACTCACCCGCGAGAAGTAATTGATACGGTCCACTTTCCCATGCAATCATAGAAGCTCCAAACCTGAAGCTGATTGGCAAAGGAAAAGGTGATCTTTCAAAATCCATATCCGGACCGAAATTCTGGATTACCATTCCAATGTTTATTCTTCGCCAACCTGTAGTGTAAAATGTCCCTACATCAGCACCCCACCCAAATGCACTTTTATCTGCTAATCTTTCATTCAGAAACTTAACAGTTGCTCCAACTGAGAAGTTTTTTGTGAGTCTCTGACTGTAAGTTACTCCCGCAGATAAATCACTTGCCGAAAACGTACGACCAGTACCATAAGGATTTCCGGGAGTGGTCTCTATCATATCGTCACTAAATAACGATGTGATCTGAATACCAATAATACTTCCCGTTATTACCCCATCAGGCGTATCAGACAGAACAAGTGGAAAAACCCCACCTATATTAATAAATTTAAGCTCTGCCGGATATTGAATATACGAGAATGTTCCCTCTGGCATTGTAAGCTGCACTAATCCGGAAGGATTGAAATACAGTGCACTCGCATCATCAGCAACTGCTGTGAAGGAGCCCATACCTATGGCTCGGGCACTAACTCCTACCTTCAGGAATTGCACCCCGGCTGTACCAACCTTCGCCTGACCGTAGACAACTAAAGGAAACAGAAAAGCGACAAGAATTACGACCCTTTTCAGGCGATTCATCGAATCCAACTCCAAGTTCTATTATTAAAAAAAGTAACCAAACTGATTCACCGTATTTGACTCTAATCCAGATTTATCGAATGATAACAAACTTCCCAACTTCGATTTCACCTTCATTTCCCTCAGTCAAATTTTCAACAGTAAACAGGTACATTCCAGAAACAACCTGTTGCTTGTTCCGCGAATTCAGATCCCACGATTCAGCGTAATCGGCATTCCAGTCCTGATTTGCATCACCATCTGTGTTATGCGGAATTATATGTACTAAATCACCAGCGACAGTGAAAATCCTTATTAAACACTCTTTCGGAAGATTATAGAAAAACATCCGTCGATCTGTCTGTGGATAAAAATCAAGTGTCCCGTCATCCCGGTTTTCCCAGGATATTCCACCGTGTTCTACACGATAATCTTCATTTGCCCGATATGGGTTTGGTACAACTCGAACAGCCTTACGGTCTGAACCTGAAGGTGCAGCATAAATTGCGTTAGCAATCTTTGCAGACTCGAGTGGTTGTGTACCGGTTTTATAATCACCATAATCATATGCTGTCACAGAGTAAAATCTGGGTACCATAGGGTGGGCATCTTCTATGATATAGTAATAATTCGCAGATTCAGGATCAAACAAAAAGTTGTCATGGCCTGTGAAACCAATATTTCTTCCGACGGGTTTGAGAGTTAGTTCAATACCATTAACGGTTAAATGTTCTGGTAGCGAATCCGGCGTTGAAACTGGACGGCTCGCTAAAGAATCATTGGCACTGTACAAAGCATAATCTATTCTGTCATACTCGTCCATGAATGAAAAGTCTTTCTCCACGTTGGTGTTTGACACATAGAGTCGATACCCTTCAAAATCCCATTCACGAGAAAACGGGTCCATATACAATGAGTCTTCGGAAGTCCATTTATTCCAGGTAAGAACAACATTGTTGGATAGGAAGTCTTCATCAAACACCCAATCAGCACCGTCAACTGTTATTGTAACAGGTTCTTTTAAAAACTCAAGTGACGGCGATGGGGGAGGGGGTGGTCCACGGAAATCAGGATATCCGTCCCCAAATTCAAGTTGACCGTTCAAACGAGTATAATCAAGTTCTTCCGGACGCTCGCGGCCATCCTCAATCTCAGAAAGATGACCATCATTCTCGCCTTCGTCAGCACCAGGATATGGAATTTCTCTCCGAACTCCACCTTCCCACTTATAAGCCATTTCACCTGGAGTTTCCGCATAAAGACCATCCTCGCCGAGGTCTTCTCCATACCATCCATCACCTGTATCCAAAATTCCGTCACCCTGAGATCCATCTGGGTCAACAACAGTTGGATCGTGATCCAATCCCCAATCATATATTGGAGTATCAATCATTGGATTATCATAAACCCTCGCAGCCCAATCTGCGTTATAACGGAGATTGTTAAAATTGAATAGTCCGGGATCGATAACCTCATCTGTGGGTTGAGGTTTACTTCTCTGGTGGAAATTGTCGCCAGCAACGTATGCTATTGTCATCGAAAATTTCTCGCCCGGATTCAAGCGAAATATCCTGTTTCCAGTCAAATCAATATGGTCAAATATTCCAAGAGGACCCCAGGACAGAAGATATCTCGTGTCATAGCCATTAGCAAGATCAGGTGGGTAATCGCTCGGCGTAGCATCATCAACACCTGGTATTTTCCACTCGTGGGATTCGAGTGTGTCATGAGTCCATCGATGGAGAAAATGCTGTGAATTTGATCGAATGTACTCTTCATCCGCTGTGTAAACCTGATCGTAATCGAACTCTCTGTTGGAAAGCACGAAATACTTCCTGACATCACCCTCCGGTGTTCCGTATACATCCGTCCAGCCGCCAGCTGCGCCATCATCCTTCCATGCTGGTCCGAAATCCAGATCCTCATCCCCATTGGAAATCCACCAGTTAAAGGATGTCTTTAGTTCCGGATTGGGGGCCCGAACTACACGCACACCTGTGACAGCCGGTGCAGAGAAATCTGAACCAGTGCTGATACCTCCAGGGCGTCCATCATTATCTGCAATCCATGCTGTATTTATTACAGAACTGTCCTTTTGACCATCGGGACGTACATAAGTATACCATTTCTGGAAACCACAAATATCATCTTCATGCCGTCTGCGTTCCGAGGTATGTCCAACATCAGCATCAATGTAGAGACCAACATAAAGATTCTTAAGGTAATTACCAGCTATATTCTCAATTTCCCAATCTATGATGATGAAATTCTGGGCATAGTTATATGTCCAGGCATAGGACTTCTGAGTGATCTTAATGCCAAGTGGATTGTGAGGACCATCAATGGGGTCATCGTCGACAAAAAAAGTTTCTTTTAGTGTATCTGAATACGAACAAACAAAATCCTGTTCCGAGATAGCGGAATCACGGAATGTCCCAATGTAATTTCCAAGGCAATCATAATCAAGTGGTAACGTGGTTCGTTCAGTAATCCCGTTTTTCTGTGAATAGGTAGCTCCTTCACCTGGGAAGAACTCTCTGGTTGAAACCCAACCATCAGCTCCCACAGAAACTCGAGGGAATTCGTAACCATCGGCTCGAATTAGTGCTCCAAGCCAGAGTGCACCCATAAAGAGATAATTGACTCTTGATCCACCAGGATACTCACACTGCGGGGCCCATTCACCTGGACGGCATGGATCATCATCAGCAGTATTTCTACCGGCTTCATCATTACCGAAATATCCGTAATTGGTTATGTTCATCCAGATATTTGATCTTCTATGCACGCGATTGTACATATTTATCTGTGAGACATCGGGTCTTGCGGGACCTACTTTCTTTTCTTCCTCAAGCCCTCTTTCTGAAAGAGCTGCCTGAGTATTGCTCGGATAAGCAATCAGAAAAATCATTATGAGCAGAATTGCTGCGCCGCCAAGCCAGGTGTAGTACGACGCTTTTGTCCATTTATTCACATTAAACCTGTATTTTTCTACGTGTTCGAATTCTAATGTTCCTGTTCAAATTTGACTTATCCTCGAACCCTTATTGATTTAGATCTCTGGGCGGAACACCATGAGCACCTAAATCGAAAGGAGTATTATCGTTTGGGTCATCAGGATTCCGTCCATAACCTACACAGGGTGATCCAGCTTCAAGTTCATAGTCTCCGGTATCTAAATCACTGAATTGAGGAGCTGCAACCAGATTAATATCAATATCAAGATTGGTATCATCGGATACAGAAACCGGGTTTTTCAAGTGACCGTAAAAACAATTATATAGAATTCCGGGATCGGAAGATCGTTCAGCGACCAGCCCAATTCCACCGCGTAATTCATCCCCGTTTTCAAAGAAGATATTGTTCTGCACAAGTGGAGAGCTGTTGTTCAGGCAATAAAGCCCGTAGTACCCATTTCGAGAGAATGTGTTGTTTATTACCCTGATCCCTGAAAGATTCTCCAACCTGACTCCAACAACATTGACGTTCTCAATAACGTTGTTTTCAATGATCGGTCTCGATGATCCCTTTGCATATATTCCATAACCAGCACCACCGGAAATGCGATTTCCACGAATAATGGCAGAACTATTATTCTGGCATTGTATTGCTGCAACTGCATTATTCGTGAAGAGAGAATTTGTAATCTCAGGGGCTGAAAAATTATCGCACAGGATTCCTATGGAATCACTTTGAGTTATTGTGCAATAATCTATTTTTGCATCTCGTTCGGATAGGGATAATCCCCATCTGGCAAAGGAAATTGATGTATGACGCAGAATTGAACCGTTGTCACCTCCTGCATTAAATATTAACCCAACCCAACTTCCTGGTCTCGGGTTCTCAAATGCTGAAGTGAATTTCACAGGATTTGACTCGGTTCCTTCTGAAATTATCCTGCCATCAGCCCGTAGCTGATACAATCCCTCAACCAGAATCTCAACACCCGCTTCAATTGTAAGTGTATTGCCAAGAGGCAAGGTTGTGTTGCTGGTTATATAATATGGGCTAAGAGACTTTTCAAAACGATCTACTTCAATTATTCGTCGGATTTCTCCCGGACGATAAATGTAGGGCCAGATACCAAGTTCTATCCGAGCTGTTTTATCGATATCTCCATCTATAGGAGGACCAGCATCAATTGCAGCAGACTCGGCAGTCAGAAGAAAATCACCAATTATTGGATCTTTAAACGCCGGATTAAGCCGCAGGTTGTACCTGAAATCACAACTGTCAAGGTTAGCATTCCGGATAGTTATTCTACCAAAACCAACGGGTGAAGTTTGATTAAACTCGCCCGAGAAGTTAGACCATACGATGTTGTAATCGAGATTCACATCGTCCATACGCGGATCCAAAACATTGGGTAGCTGTCTGAAAAAGACTCCATAGTCGTCATTTTCAGATATGATATTGTACCTGACTTCAGGTTTTGCAGTGTTATGAACGTAAATACCATGACCGGCATTGTCATAAAAGACACAATTCTCGACTACCGGGTTAGCTTCCGTGCCACAATGAATCCCGCTAAAACCACCGGCCCAGAACGTGCATCTTTTGATAGTTGGGCTTGTTTTATGCAGGGTAATTGATCCATAATCCCACAGAACACTATCGGTACCACTATACTCCCACTCGACACTATCTGGTGCGAATCCGTATATATCAGGATTGTGTAAATATCGGTTACCATATCTGGCACCGAAAAGGAATTCGCAATATTCAAAGCTGCTTTCGTCATCAGCTTCTAATAGCCAAATTCCATCCCAATCACCCCGGGACGGATACGTCAGACCGGATGTGAATACGATTGGAGCTTCGGGGAGACCGTTAGCAATTATCTTACCTCTAATCTCAAATGGAATTGTTTTTTCAATCTCATCTTCGATAATGGTATCAAATCGAATCTCTACTCCCGCTTCGATGGTCAATGTTTGACCTGCGGGAATACGCAATGTGTCGGTTACAAGGTAAGGGCTGCCATCAAGAGTAAGAACTCCCGTCTGCACACCTTCAATTGGATTGCCGCGATATTCGTAACTTGATACGGGACCTAAATCCTCGCACCCGACTACAAATATTATTGTAACTATTAGCAAAAAGCTAAGAAGCCGCTGCATTAATGCGCCTCCAATTCTTCGGCACTTATTGTAACGAAGAATAAAATTCCTGATGAATGAGTATCTTCAATTCTGAAAAAAATATCTAAATCAGAATCGCTTTCGGTTTTAGCCTGATATAATTAATTCTATCAGGCGATCACAGACATTTAGTAAAACATCTTTCAAGCAACTTACTTAACCAGAATTGCTTCCGGTATAAAAAAACTTTAGAAAGAGAATCCAATTCTCAGAATGACGTTTCTGCCAGGACCATAATTTCTAGGATTAGAATCGAATTCCTGTAAATTATTACCCGGGTTGTATGCGGGATTATCCGGATGAACCGGCTCAGTTGGGCTGCCCGTTTGACCGTATACTGATGAAACGTTCTTTCTGTTGAAGAGATTACTTATTGTGAGACCAATGATTAACTCGGAATCTCTTGTATTGGTATCTTCAGAACTTCTCCCAATGGTATAGAACTTCTCAACCTTGAAAGTCGTCTTTTCATGCCAGGGTCGACGTGCTGAATTCGGAAGAATCAAGTTTGCATCGTCGATACCTGTCGTATATATAGAAGGTGTGTAGGGCAATCCTGACCCGAATTCCCACTGGAGAGTCATTTGCCAGTTATCAGGCATCTTGAACCCAAAAATGTGTGGAAAATCATTTTTGCCATAACGTACCGTCATATATGAATTGAGCTTATGAGTCTCATCCCAACCAAGAGGATGCTCATTATAGTTGTATGGAACATTGCTCAACCTGGCATTCTGAGCCTCCTGCTGTGAGGAAGCTTTGCCATAAGCAAACGAAAAATCGTAATTAAAATTGAAAGCATAATGGTTAGATGGACGTTTTTCGAGTGACATTTCAAAACCACGCATCCTGCCATAATCTATATTTGCATATCTATCGAGAGTCAGGTTCTTCCAGCGTTCATCCTGTGTGGAGATCATATCATACTGATCTTTGTAATATCCAGAAATATCAATTACGAAATCATCCGACAATTGAGTGTTAACTCCAAGCTCATATTGAATGGTTTTTTCGTATTCAAGATTTGGATTTCCAATCGCCGTATTTGCATCAAAATTTGCTGTTGCAGATTTGTAGAAATACTGGAAATTGGGAGCCTGATAAAAATGACCGTAGTTGAAATAGAGTTTTGACTGCTCGGAAATCGGGTGTGAAATACCAAGACGTGGACTCAATCTGTAAGTTCCACGATTAGCATAGATAGCACCGGGTTCGTCATTTGAGACTCTGTCTCTGAACTCCCGGACAACCTTCGGGTCATGAATTACGAAATCACCCCGCAATCCAACGTTCACAATTAAGCCCTCGAAATCCATCTTGTCCTGCAGATATGCAGCACCTTCAGTTGGGTTGTAATTGTAAAAATCCCGAATTCCACCTCTATCCGGCCAAAGGCTGCCATCTGGCAGTTTCGCTTCACCATCATAAGCCAGATCGGGTTGCTGGATAGACTGCATATTTACATCGCGATAACTGAACTCTATTCCAGATTTTAGCTCATGGAACCGGTTTAATTGGCTCTGAACGTCTAGTTTAAGCTTGTATTCAGTTGAAACGCGATCCTGCCAGAATGCTGTTGCGTCCCAGACACCTGGATTCAAGAATCCATCGACACGAGACCATTCCCCATCGTTATTGTAATCGAGGAACCATTCTTCGTCTTCTTCAACATCAAAATTGCGCATATCGAAAACTGGAGCCTGGATATCATGAATAGTTCGATTTATCCAGGTTGAATAAGCTCGATCGTAAGTAAGGAGATCAACGGGCCAGTCAGCACCGCGTGCTTCTTCACTAAATGAATATTCGACCGGACGGGATTTGTCTGAATTAAATGACCAATTTGCAGGTTTGGTGAATAGCTCATATTCATCAAAGACCGGGTTTCCGTTAAAGAAATTCGGTCCGTCATATCTACCGTTAAGGACCATCTCCTCACCAATATAGCTGACGCCGGCGTAGGTTTGGACATTTGAAGATGTTGGAAGATCGAACCAAACTTCACCCTGATCCCATCGACCATTGTATTCACCAGAAATCGGATCAGGTTCATCAATAAATGGTTCACCTGTATTCCACCAGAAATCCCCATCGATAAATGGTTCATTTTCGTCGGTGCCCCCTGCTGAACGAACGGCTAAATCACGCCTGTCCACTTTCCCATTCTGGTTCGAGTCATCGTAGCCTTCAGAATAATCAAATTTGCCATTTCCATTAACATCTGTAAAGGGCTCATTATCATCCCAAAGGTAATCCCCATCAAGATCATCCCATTCTTCCCAGGGATCATAAACCCCATTGTTATTCGCATCAACAAATCTTTCACCATCCCATTGACCGTTTCCATTCCAGTCTTGTTCAGGCAATTGTGGTTCTGATGGATCCCATCTGCCGTTTCCATTAATGTCGGAATAATTATCCCATAGATCGTAAACTCCGATATTGTTCTCACCTGTGAGAGGATTTACAACATCAGTCCAGGGTTCGGCAGCATCATATATTTTATTTCCGTTTAAGTCAACCCAATCCTCACCACGATCCCAACGACCGTTCATATTGAGATCTTCGTAACCTTCACCCCCACCGTCAAAAATTCTATTGTTATTGGCATCCCAATAACCATCCATAAATCCATCACCATCAGAATCAAGGTATTCATCGCTATCGAGAGTACCGTTTGAATTTCGGTCAGAAGCCTGAGCAAATGTATCCTCAATATCATCAAGCAAAGTGAACTCTCCAGGGGTCTTACCACGGGGTTGAACCTTGGACTGAGTCCTGTAAACGATGAATTTTAATTCATAAAATAGCTTCTCGTTAATCTGGTGGGTGTAAGAAAGAGTGTTCGCAAACCTTTTGTTCCAAGCCCAGGGACGATTTTCAAGATTGTACTTGTAACCGTAACCGTAATTCCCGGAAATCCCACCCTCACCGTTGGGATAAATGTCCCATTGCTGATAGGAAGTAGACGTGTAAAGTGAAATCTTCTGCTTTGGTGTTAGTTGATATGCAAGTTTTAATGTGGACTGGTAGTTGTTGTTTTGCCGTTCTGGAAGGTCAATACCAAATCCAAGGTAGTCATTCGCTTCATGATCGACATCAAAACCAACATATGTGTCCGTTAGACCACCCATAGTGGTTAAATAAAAAGTTACAGGTTCGCCCAGAAGATCTTTTGTATAAGGTACTGGTCCACCAAATGCGAACTGAGCCTGATCGGTGTTAAAAGAATATGTTTCAATAATCTGGTCGGTTTGATATTCAAAACGGCCAGTATAATAACTTGATTTTCCCTCTGATGTTGTTACCTGAATAACACCACCCATCACTTGCCCATACTCAGCTGCAAAACCACCTGTGAGGAGAGTAACCTCTTCAATACCACCACTGGAAAGATTGATATTTACCTGCGTATCAACAAGCCGGTCACGTAAATCGACACCTTCGACAACGATAGCAACGTCTGCTGCTCGACTCCCACGAACATGGATTTTGTTTTCATCATCAACCCGAAATCCGGACGCAATTTTGAGAATGTCTTTGACATTCTCAATACCAACATTCTCAAGTGTTTTTTTGCTAACACGATTTGCCTTCGCAGATTCCCCGAGTACAACTTGCTTCGGTTCAAAAATGACTATTACTTCAGGTGCAGTCAAGCGATCGGGTGTAAGGACCGGTTCAATTTTTGTAGGTGTGTCTGAGGCAACAAAGACATCTACGATTGTCAATTCATGATAACCAACACATGAAATCACGACATCGTAAACTCCGGGAGGAACGTTCATGATGGTAAAATAGCCATCAAGATCCGTTGCAGCACCGTTGTTTGGAATGACAACATTTGCGCCAATTATTCCTTCAGTTGTCTTGATGTCTACAACCCGACCCTGAATCTTCCCGGTCGTAGCTGCTTCCAGATTTCCAATAGAAATTAAAAATGCGAAGCTCAAAACAAACGTTATGTACAAAAACAGGTGTTTCGAGTACCTTGTCGGAACACTCCACATGGCTGACCTCATAAAAAGCAAGATTTCAAATTTCAATTACATTACCCCCCCTTACATAATTGATGCGATTTCGATCCCAAACTCGTTTTACACCTGTAATAATCTTTTGTACCTGAGGAAAGATTATGCCAATTATGTGTAAGTATGACTAAGGATATAACCCTCGAAACCACCGGACCAGACCGCCTAAATGTTTGAATAGTCAAACAATAACCATTGACCATCGATCAATTGACTTTTATCAATTCATTTAAAGCACGTCATACCAAGTTAACAATATTTTCGACAACTGTCAAGTTATGTACCTGATCTCATATCCGGTACGTACCTTAAAAAAGTGTGAAAATATGCAATAATGAGACTTGTTATGATGATATACGGCTAAAGCTGGAAGCAACAATTAGAGTTTTATCGTGCTGTTTTAACATAGTATCAGCACGATAAAACCCAACTGTTTCAATCGAATAAAGCTAAAATAAATTCAATCTACAGAATTGAACTCATTTATTTCATGTTTCCAACGATTGCTTCGGCATAGCCCGAGCAGGATACTTTTGTAGCCCCTTCCATCTGGCGATGGAGATCGTAGGTTACAACTTTATCTGCAATTGTTTTTTCGATGGCTTTCTCAACCATTGAACCAGCTTCACGCCATCCCATATGATTCAGCATCATAACACCGGAAAGAATTAATGAACCGGGATTGACTTTATCCTTGCCGGCATACTTCGGTGCCGTTCCGTGTGTGGCTTCAAACAAGCCGACATGGTCACCAATGTTTGCACCAGCAGCCATTCCAAGACCGCCAACCATTGCAGCGGCTGCATCTGAAAGGTAATCACCATTCAGGTTTGGGCAACATACAACGTCGTATTCATTAGTACGGGTTTGAATTTGTTGGAAAATGGAATCTGCAATTCGATCCTTAACAATGATCCGGCCATTAGGATCGCCGGCAGGTTTTCCACCGCGCAGATCAGCATATGCACCTGGCTTGGTAATAGGAGTTACACCATCTTCAGCCATGGTTTCATCCCAGAGTTCAGCTTCCGTAATGATGTGCTCGCGGTATTCTTCAACGGCTAATTCGTATCCCCAATCCTTGAATGCACCCTCGGTAAATTTCATGATGTTACCTTTGTGCATAAAGGTAACGGATTTGCGACCTTCAGCAACTGCAAAATCTAACGCCTTGCGGATGAGTTGCTTTGTACCTGTTATGGAAATAGGTTTAACGCCTATTCCTGAATCGAGGCGAACCTTTTTACCCATTGTATTCTGGATAAAATCAATAACTTTTTTGACTTCTTCTGATCCCTGCTCCCACTCAATACCCGAATATACATCTTCAGTATTTTCTCTGAATATTACAATGTCCATCCATTCAGGATGAACGGAAGGGGATGGCACACCCTCGAACCAACGAACGGGACGCACACATGCATACAGATTGAGTATCTGGCGCAGCGAAACATTCAAACTACGAATTCCACCACCAACTGGTGTAGTCAGAGGTCCTTTGATTGCAACGATGAATTCTTCAATCGCATTGGTTGTATCTTCCGGAAGGTATTGCATATCTCCGTAATGTTCTACGGCTTCATCACCAGCATAAATTTTCATCCAGGCGATTTTGCGCTCACCGCCATATGCTTTTTCCACAGCACCGTCGAGAACTAACTGTGTCGCGGGCCAGAGATCAATTCCGATTCCGTCACCCCGGATAAACGGGATTATCGGATTATTGGGTACATTTAATTTTCCATCTACAATGGTTATACGCTGCCCGGACTCCGGGACAATTACTTTATCAAACTCTGCCATTTTTCCTCCAAAAACTTTGAAATGTCTAACCTTAGAACGGTATCAGATCTGAACATCTTATCCTTGCTTACAGATCATAATCAATCTGAATTGTTTTTGGAGAAGTTTTCAGTTCTGTTGTTAAGTTAAAAACTAAGTATCAAAAAAATATAGCCCATCCTATTTTGAGTGTCAATATTCATCGTTTGTTTGTGAAGATTAGAACAAAAGAAATGGAGATCTTGAGCTTTTATTCCATCATTATATGCTCTAATTGTGGTGACTGGTATGCCAATCCCAATTAGTCACATCCGAGCATAAAGCACGAAATTGATTCGGCTTCTCCTCTTTAATGGTGAGCCTTCAACTCAAAGCTCAGAAATAGATCAACTAAGATCAGCTGCTGTGAAGCATTTCAGTAAGATTGGATGTTGCCATTTGAATTGAGGGAGTCTCTGACAGAAAACCACCCAAAAAGCAAATACCCTTCAATTTAAAAACTGAAGGGTGCAGAGGAGTTGCCGGTCTGGGTGCATAAAATTAATCCGTCTCAGTGGCTTGCATTGGTGATAATTGTCGGATTCAAGCTTTCACTTTAATCCGCTATACATCCCAAACCGGCGAACATGTATAAGGTTCTTGACGCGAGCTTCCCCAAATATTGGATTGTCACTCGTCCACCTTAAATACACACGTTCATTATTTTGTGCGAAACTCCTCAACACGCTGTGTTTGCTGACAGTGCGACAATACGTACAATAAAAGTTAGACTTTTCCCTGTAGTTATGCGAGTGAACCGTGCTTGAAACCGTGCGAATGTTGTGTGAGAAAGCCACCCTGGAGCTATGCTGATCCTGTGCTTGTGAGTTAGTCTGTTGTTGAACTGTCAACTGTGCGAGTAAACCGTGCAGAAGAGAATACAGTTAGCAGTGCAAGAAACCGTGCTTGGAGCAGTACTGGTGTTGCGCTCGTATGGTACTCCTGGGTAGAGCTGTTGCTGTGCATGTGAGAAAATCAGTTGTAAATCTGAAGCTGTGCGGGGTAACCGTGCTGTTGTCTATGCTGTAAATCGTGCTTGAAGTTAATCAGTTGTCGTGCTTGTTAGTAAATTTACGTGTGGCTGAAGGCAGTGCTGGATGAAAATCTGGTGTCTGGCAGAAGCTATGCTGAGTAAACCGTGCTGTTGTCTAAGCTGTAAATCGTGCTTGAAATGAATCTGGTGTCGTGCGTATTACAAATTCGGGTGATGCTGAAAGCTGTGCAAGTTGATATTCTGGTGTTTGTCTGAAGCTGTGCTGTGAAAGTGGTGCTGATGTAGATGCTGAAAACCGTGCTTGAAGTAAATCTGTTGTCGTGTTGTTAACCTATCCGGGTCGTGCTGTTTGTTGTGCCTGTTGTAAATGCTGGAGTAAAACAGAAGCTGCGCTGTGAAAGTGGTGCTGATGTAGATGCTGAAAACCGTGCTTGAAGTAAATCTGTTGTCGTGTTGTAAACCTATCCGGGTCGTGCTGTTTGTTGTGCCTGTTGTAAATGCTGGAGTAAAACAGAAGCTGCGCTGTGAAAGTGGTGCTGATGTAGATGCTGAAAACCGTGCTTGGAGAAAATCTGTTGTTGTGTTGTTAACCTATCCGGGTTGTGCTGTTTGTTGTGCTTGTTGTAAATGCTGGAGTAAAACTGAAGCTGCGCTGTGAAAGTGGTGCTGATGTAGATGCTGAAAACCGTGCTTGGAGAAAATCTGTTGTCGTGTTGTTAACCTATCCGGGCTGTGCTGTTTGAAAGTCTGATGCAGATCTGAAGCTGTTCTAAGTAAACCGTGCTGTTAATTATGCTGTGGACTGTGCTGTTGATCGTAATGGTGTAGTTCAAGGATTAAGTGCTAAAAGTTGTGCTGTTGAAGATCTATGTAAGCTGTGCTGGAGAAAATCAGGAGTTGTGCAAGTTGTTAAAACGGATGTCGTTCGTAAATTTTAAGAGAAATCACACATTGAACGTATGTCATAGAACCTGCGCTTTGAAGCGTTACTGATTCTATTATATGCAATCCGCGTGCCAAAAACGTATGTTCTTAATAATCAATACTAAACTAACTTTCGTCAAAACCCAGAAACTATTCAGTTACGCATATTCTGCACAGAATAACATGATTAATGCAGAAATCGAATCAAAATAATGTCGGATTACTGAGATGAGAATGAGGAATCAGGTTGGGATGGAGCCGACCATAAAGCGTCAAAAAAGGAATAACTATATATTGTCAATGTCAATAATCCACTCAGATTCACATAATACTGAGTATCTCTGTATTCTTTCCATTTTGCTTCGGCATCAGCTGAATTAGTTGCATTATAATATGCGTCTCTTGCACCTGGATATGAGAAAAGCTCATAAACAAATGCTGATGCTACTCCGGCGAAAAGCAAACCAGCTGCAAAACTCTTTACTTTTTGACCTTTCACCAATTGCCCGTAACCGGGAATGATCATAGATTTTAGGGATGCCTGGCGGCAGAAATCTGCTTCTTGAGACAGCTGCTGTTTTTTTACATCTTCCTGTATGATTTTGAAAGACGACTTGGCTCGGTCAAAAACGCGACGAATCTTTGGAGACCAGAGGAGGGGATCGGGCGACATATTAGGATTTTGCATCAATGCATTCTTAAAATACCGCTCGCCCCCTTCCTCGTCGTCGTTCGCAATTGCACAGAAGGCTAATATTCTATACAGACTGAACTTCTGATTCTTGGTCAGTAATTCAGGCTTGGACAATGTTTTGAAAGCCAGATTTTCTGCTTCGACAATCTGACCTTCCTCAAAAAACTGTGCTGCTCGCTCTATTGAGTTTTGTCTCGGGTCGTTTTTTGATTCAGAAGTATCGACTGCCTGACAATCATTAATAATTAATCCACAGGTGAAGGCAATCACCCAAATACTCAGAGTTACAAAAGACCATCTCATTGGATTGTCCCTGTTTTTCTGTTTCTGATAGAAATTATTTTACTGCTTCAATCAAAGCTGGCAGCACTTCCATTGCATCCCCGATAATACCATAATCAGCGGATTTGAAAATTGGGGCTTCAGAATCCTTGTTGATAGCAACAATCACCTTTGATGTGCGCATTCCAGCCATATGCTGTATTGCACCAGAAATTCCAGCAGCGATATATAGCGTCGGACTCACAACCTTTCCAGTCTGTCCAATCTGCTCTGAATGAGGTCTCCACTCAGTATCAACAACAGCCCGTGACGCACCAATAGCTCCACCGAGAATGCCAGCAAGTTCTTCAATAAGTTTGAAGTTGTCAGCTTCCTTCATGCCTCGACCACCAGCGATTATAACATCTGCATCGGCAACATCAATTTTTCCGGTTGCTTCAACTTTTGTCTCCAGCAGTTTAGCTCGAATTTTTCCACCAAGATCAACATTGACTTTGCCAATATCCAGATCACTTTCGTCTCTCTCTTTGATAGCAAATGCTTTAGGCCTAATGCTTATTACAACTGGCATTGTAGTCGCTGAAAGCTCTAACATGCAGCGTCCGGCATAAACTGACCGGGTAACTGTTAATTTGCCATCTGCATATCCTGCTTCCACACAATCAGGAAGAAGGCCAGCATCCAATCGCGCTGCAAGGGTAGGTGCAAGATCACGACCCATAGCGGATGCTGCAAGCAGCACTGCTTCTGCACCGGTTTCTGCAACTGCTGCAAGAACTGCTTCCCGATATCCCTCGGGAGAGTATCCTGCAAGCTCAGGATTCTCAACTAAAATAAGCTTATCAATCCCAAACTTCTTAACGTCGCCCGCCAGAGACTCAACATTGTCGCCAATCAGAAGACCATATGATTTACCACCACTGGAATCCGCAAGCTCTCGAGCCAGGCTTAAAGCTTCGCATCCCGCCGGTCTGACCTTCCCACCTCGGGATTCTATGTAAGTTAAAATATTCATAATTTTTCCAAAGATTAAGTGTCCAAAGATTTTACTCAATGTCCGGGTTCTTAGAGAACTTTAGCTTCCTCTTTCAGGAGCTTAACTAATTCCGGTACAGCCTCAACACCTTCACCAACTATTTTCCCGGGAGGACGGGAAGGTGGATAGCTCATTTTAATCACTTCGGTCTTTGATTCGAAGGATTCAGCCTCGACAACCTCAATCTTCTTTTTCTTCGACATCATAATGCCCTTCAACGTAGCATAGCGAGGATCATTGAGCCCCTTTTCAGCGGTGATCAATGCTGGCAATGTCGATTCAAAAACTTCGACACCTCCCTCGATATCACGTTCAGCAGTCAACTTCCCATCTACAAGACTAAGAGTATGAACCGCTGTTACATGTGGAATATCCATTAATTCAGCCACCATTGGGCCGATAGCACCACAATCATCATCAATCGCAACTTTACCAGCAACAATGAGATCAAATCCTCGATCCTTCAAAACTGAGGCTATTGATTTTGCAGTTCCGAGCATATCTGAACCGCCGGATGATTTTATATGAACTGCCGCTCCTGCCCCCATTGCGAGTGCGGTCCGAAGAGCTTTTTGTGCAGTGTCATCTCCAAAAGAGACCACCGTAACATCTCCGCCTTCCTTTTCCTTAATCTTCAGTCCTTCCTCAACTGCATATTCATCGTAAGGATTCAATACAAAATTAAGGTCGGCTGTTGAAATATAGCGACGATCATCACCGATCTTCACGACCGCTGTAGAATCAGGCACTAATTTTACCAGGACTGCGATATTCAATTTAAACCTCCTCTTGAATATAAACTACGTTCTAAACAAATTAAATCTAAACTCTGATTTCTTCATTTTCGGGTGTATGGATATTCCTGCTCAGCTTGATCACACGATCAAGCTGATTGCAGGAATGTTCACACACACCAAATATATATACGAACGCAAGCGAGGACGCTGGCGTTACTTAGCTAACAACACTGCCTGTGCAGCCGCCATTCTGGCTATCGGAATCCGATAAGGAGAGCAGCTGACATAATCTAAGCCGATATGGTGGCAGAACATCACAGAGCGTGGTTCTCCACCATGCTCACCACAAATACCGATTTTGAGGCTGGCGCGTGTTGTGCGACCTTTTTCGACTCCCCATTCCATCAATTTACCAACACCATCCTGATCGATTGATTGGAAAGGTTCGTGGTCGATAATTTTGTTATCAAGGTAATATGGGAGGAAGCCCATAGAATCATCTCGGGAAATTCCCATAGTTGTCTGGGTCAGATCATTTGTTCCGAATGAGAAGAACTCAGCAACTTCAGCAATCTGATCTGCAACTATCGCAGCGCGAGGCAATTCAATCATGGTACCGACCATATAATTGAGTTCAACACCACTTGCCGCAATCACTTCATCTGCAACGCGCCTGACGACCTTGTCCTGGCGAACTAATTCTTCTTTGTAACCGACCAGAGGAATCATAATCTCAGGCAGAACCTTGATGTTCTCTTTCGTTACTATAACAGCAGCCTCAAGAATCGCACGAGCTTGCATTTCTGTTATCTCAGGATAGACATTACCGAGACGGCAACCACGATGACCAAGCATCGGGTTAGCTTCACGCAGTGATTCGATCTTAATATGCAATACTGCTGGTTCAACACCCATTTCTGTTGCCAGTTCATTGATTTCTTCATCTGTATGAGGCAAGAATTCGTGCAGTGGTGGATCGAGGGTGCGGATTGTTACAGGCAATCCGTCCATTGCGCGGAAGATACCGGCGAAATCATCGCGCTGCATCGGCAGCAACTTCGCAAGCGCTTTCTTCCGGTCATCAATACTGTCTGATAAAATCATCTCACGGACAGCCATAATTCGGTCACCACCGAAGAACATGTGTTCGGTACGTGTTAGGCCGATCCCTTCTGCTCCGAAAGACCGTGCAACCAGACATTGATCAGGTTGATCAGCATTGGTGCGGATCTTAAGGCGACGTTCGTTATCAGCCCAATCCATCAGCTTGGAGTAAATATGATAACTCTCTGAAGCATCAGGATCAAGTGTCTTGTCGACGAGAACCTGAACAATTTCAGATGGCAATGTTTTAATTTTACCGTCAAGTACTTCACCGCTGGTTCCGTCGATTGAAATCCAGTCACCTTCTTTGTACTCATGACCGGAAACTTTCATTTCGCAGGAATCGTAGTTGATATTGAGTTCTTTACAACCGGCAACACAAACTTTTCCCATCTGGCGAGCCACAAGGGCTGCGTGGGAAGTCATACCACCACGTGCTGTTAGAATACCAGCCGAGGCTGCCATTCCTTTAATATCTTCAGGGGATGTTTCAATCCTGACAAGGATTACTTCATCACCATTTTTCGACAGAGCCACAGCTTCTTTTGCGCTGAAAGCAATCCGGCCGGAAGCTGCACCGGGACCGGCATTCAGACCTTTAGCCAGAAATCCGCCACTTTCGATTGCCTTGTTCTTCTCTTTCACATCAAAAATCGGACGAAGCAGTTGATTCAACTGTTCCGGCTCAATTCTCAGCAGTGCTTCCTGCTTTGAAATCAACCCTTCTGCAACCATTTCAACAGCGATGCGAATCGAAGCCATACCGGTTCGTTTACCGGTTCGGGTCTGAAGCATCCAAAGCTTACCACCCTGAACTGTGAACTCCATATCCTGCATTTCACGGTAGTGTTTCTCAAGGATTTTATAGTTGGTCACGAGCTCGTTGTAGCACTCGGGGAGGTCTTTTTCCATGTCATTAATGGTCATAGGAGTTCTGATTCCGGCAACCACATCTTCACCCTGGGCGTTGATGAGATATTCACCGTAGAACTCTTTTACGCCATTAGCTGGATTACGTGTGAATGCAACACCTGTTGCACAATCGTTACCCATATTTCCGAAGACCATCGACTGGACGTTTACGGCAGTACCCCATGTTTCAGGGATATTATTGAGCGAACGATATGTTATTGCTCGTTCTACATTCCATGATTCGAACACTGCACCAATTGCAGCCCACATCTGTTCCATTGGATCTTCAGGGAAAGCTTTTCCTGTCCGTTCTTTTACGATACCTTTAAATACGCCGACCAATTCCTTCCAGTCATCCGCACCAAGATCAACATCTTCTTCTACGTTGCGTTCTTTTTTCTTGGCTTCAATCACCTTCTCGAAAGGATCTTCTTCATTTTCACCGGCTTTGATTCCAAGAACCACATCCGCGAACATTGAAACAAAGCGACGGTATGAGTCGTATGCGAAACGGGGATTGCTTGTTCGGGCGATGAGGCCTTTAACGGTTTGGTCGTTAAGACCAAGGTTAAGGACGGTGTCCATCATACCCGGCATGGAAATCCGTGCGCCGGAGCGAATTGATAACAAAAGGGGATTTTCAACATCACCAAACTTCGCACCCATAATTTCTTCAATGCGTCGTAATGAAACTTCTACATCATTTTTCAAACCTTCGGGGTAATTGGTATTCTCCATGAAGTATGTACAAACTTCAGTTGTAATGGTGAATCCGGCTGGTACCTTCAGGTTGATATTGGTCATCTCGGCGAGGTTTGCACCCTTGCCACCGAGAAGGTTTTTCATTTCTGCTTTACCTTCGGCTGAATCTCCGCCAAAGTTATACACATATTTAGTTGCCATTTTCTTTCCTCTGGATTAACTTACATCAGAACAAAACTCTCTTAGTTGAGCTTTTTCAAGCTAATTAAGTTAATCATTTCACATTCGTTTCGCAAGAGGAAACCTATGATAACTGAAGATTCAATTCAGGAGCTTACCATAAGCACACAAAAAATCGAAAGAAGCTTACACTAAAATGGAAAGCTTCCTGTCATATTTAAAAGTCATCTGGATACTCCTACCGTTTGCTGCATGGGTATTCTCTAATTCCTACAGTCAAAAACGAACCCTTCATATCCTACAGCTTGAGGATTATATTCCCTCGAGGATGTTGAGGTCTTCAGGAAAGAAATCACTACAAACCCTGTTTGATCTGGATCTAATAGGTCTGGTATTGATTTCAATATACGCCTACAGGATGGTCTGCTCAGCAGATGGAACATGTGGTTGCCGCTTAGTTGGTTTTTATGATGAGCTTGGAATATTCTTCTGGACAATCGGTTGCGCATATCGAAGCTTCTCAATCGGGCGATCCTTAAAAACATCAAAAAAGAAACTGGTTCTAACTCCTCGTGCCAGACGGATCTATTGGACTGGCATAATTATCAGCTTTTTTATTGCAGCAAGATTAGTTGTCATCATCTATGAAATTGGTAGTTCGAAAGGAATACCGAGTATTATTGATTCCGAATTGGGATTCTTGTATTTTCACGCATGGATTCTTGCTTCAATGTTTGTTATTGAAAGAGCATCTCCGTTGATTTTGTCCCTATCTGTATTCGTGCTGAAACCAGTTGAATCATTCATCCAGAAACGATACCTTCGAGATGCAAAACGTATTCTGGGCGAGATCAAACCCCTCGTAATAGGCATAACCGGATCCTACGGTAAGACCGGAACAAAAGAAATACTGGCAGCCATTCTCGCCGAAAAGTATAATGTCTTCAAACCACCAGGTAGTTATAATACCTTGATGGGAGTTACCCGGATCATTCGCGAAAAGATGCGTCCATATCACGAAGTCTTTGTTGCTGAAATGGGTGCATACAAAATCGGATCCATCAACAAGCTCTGCGAGCTGGTAAATCCGACACATGGAATTATTACGATTATTGGGTTGCAGCACCTCGAACGTTTTAAAACCCAGAAAGCGATCCAGCAAGCCAAAGGCGAGCTTATTCGTTCGCTACCAGCGAATGGTTTGGCTATCCTCAATGGTAATGATCCCCTTTGCCGTGAGATCGGTGATGCTCATAATGGTAGGGTTATCTATTTTTATGTCGAAAAAGACGAATCAGATGCCCCGGTTGATAAAGCCTCAGTCTCAGCACGAAACATTCATCTCTCCCCTGTCGGAAGTGATTTCACAATATCCTTTACCGATGGTGAAGAACTCGAAATTCATCTGCCTCTACTTGGTCGTCCCGCTATTGCAAATGCAGTCGCATCAGCGGCAATGGCGGAACAATTAGGAGTACCAAAACGCGGCATTAAAAGAGCTCTTGCGTCAATGCCTCAAGTTCAACACCGTCTCGAAGCAAAACCAGGAGAGGGTGGAGTAAGGATAATTGACGATGCATTTAACTCTAACCCGATAGGTGCAGCATCTGCTCTCGAAGTACTTTCGCAAGCAACCGACGGACGACGGATACTGGTTACACCTGGAATGGTCGAGCTCGGCGAGATGGAATCGGAAGCGAATTATAAATTCGGAAAACAGGCTGCAGTTGCCTGTGATCTTGCAGTTCTGGTCGGAGTTAACCGAGTCGAGCCAATCCGAAAGGGATTGCTGGATGGAGGTTTCGACGAAGAGAAAATATGGGTAGTTTCAACCCTGAACGAGGGACTGGATAAGTTAAAAGGTTATCTGCAACCCGGCGACACAATGCTTCTCGAGAACGATTTGCCGGATCAGTATGATAATCAGTAGGATAGGCATTCCTGCCTGTCCATCCCGCAAAGCGGGATTCCAGCCGTGAAGTGAAAGAGGAAACACTACATTTAGATTCGCACTCAGAGCGAATAGTCGAACTGGATGTTCGACCTGCTGAATTCACTGTGCTGTCACACGCCCTCGTGTGATAGTTTTGAACAAAACCTAAATCGCGGACGAGGGCGTCTGCCAACACGTTAACAACAAAAAAATCCATGCCCGACAAAACAACACTCGGTATCATTTTCGGCGGACGCTCCGTAGAGCACGAAGTATCCGTTTTATCCGGTAATCAGGCTCTTCATGCCGCTGACCGGAGCAAATACAACGTCCAACCAATCTACCTCGACCGCGACAACATCTGGTATATTGGGGAGAAGCTGGAAGATATCAATTTCTTCAGACGCCCGAACCCTCCGATGAATGAATTAACCCGTGTCTACCCGTCACCCGATCCCATACGTGGCAAACTCAGACTAACCGATGCAACTCCTCGAGCACTTCGCAAAGCCAAGGTTTTCGAGATTGATTGCGTTCTCCCGGTGACACACGGGACGTTTGTGGAAGATGGCGCACTACAGGGATTGCTCGAGCTTTCCGGAGTCCCTTTCGCGGGATCCGGAGTGCATGGCTCGGCAGTTGGAATGGATAAATTATTGTTTAAGGCCGTACTTGCTGCTGAAGGATTGCCACATCTGGCATACCAGCAGGTAAACCGATCTGAATGGAATAATGATCCCGAGCTTGTTTTGAAGAGGATAGGTGAACAGCTCCCTGGTGAAGTTTTTATCAAACCCGCCATCCTCGGTTCGAGTGTGGGAATCTCACATGTAAAAACGCCGAACGATCTCGAACCAGCCCTCGACCTCGCATTAAAATTCTGCGATCGGGCAATGGTCGAAAAGGCGTTGGATTACGACAAAGAAATAAACTGCTCGGTAATCGACGGCGACCCACCCATCCCCTCAATCCTCGAGCAACCGGTCAGCGCAACCGACCTCTTAACCTTCGACGAGAAATACAAAGGCAACGCCAAAAAGGGCGTTAAGAATTCTGGCGAAAAAGGCATGGCAGCCCAAAAACGACTCATCCCCGCTCCCATCACCGACGAAATAACAAAACAGATTCAGGATTACGCAGTCCAAACTTTCCGCGCAGTAGGAGCCGGAGGAGTAGCACGTATAGATTTCCTAATAGCAAAAGACGGCAACGTCTACATCAACGAACTGAACAACATCCCGGGATCCCTTTCATTCTACCTCTGGGAACACATGGGCAGATCATTTGCTGATCTAATTGATAAGTTGGTTGAACGAGCTTATGAAGTGAACAAAATCCGTAATCGGACAACGTTTAGTTTTGATGCGAATTTGCTGGCGGGGGGATAAAATGTGGTGGAAAAATTAAACTCAAACAATATAGGTGCAATTTTAATTTTTAAATTAAGAAATATTATTAAATCAACTGTAGCTTAAGTTTTTTTCTTAATCCTTCATTTAAGGATTCGATGCTGATTTTGTTTGCATCCAACCCATTCTTTAAGATTCCTTTCAATTTTGAT
>JABGPL010000045.1 GCA_018644935.1 Calditrichota bacterium
TCCAATTAAGTTTTTTTACTAATCATGTCTATTTTTATACTCCGTATGAGTTAAATTTTCTAAATAATTATACAATACATAATCCTCATCTAATACTTTATCATATATTTTAAATGATGTGAAAGCATTTTCGCCTTCGGGTATGTTGATTGAACGCCTCACCAGCCTCGGGAGCTGCGAAGCACGTACCGATTCAAATCCCTGATTGGTCCTGAGGAAGATATAGTCGCCATCGGTGGATTCAATCCCGTAATAGATAAGGTGATCTCCTCCATCCTCATGGTCTTCATTTTCCCATGAAGCGACAAGGACCGGGCGATTAACGTTGAGGATATTAAATATATCGCAGCCGTAGGGTTTGAGAACGAACAGGAAGTTGTTCTTAACACACATATCTACAGGGTTATACGCTTCCCCGGTAACGTCACATTGTCCCATTTGAAGTGGTTGATGGATATCTTCCACGTCAACAATTTTAATTACCGCATAGTCGTCGCGAGGATTACCCTCTCTGTCCTGTACGAGAGCATATCTACCGAGTGACATAACAGATTCTACATTACCATTGCCGTTATATTCGCCAATGGCGGCAGGTATTTCCGGATTCGAATAATCAACCATGCCCAGCCTGGTATCGCCAACAACAAATGCACACGTCCCTTGAGCTGAAACATCTAATGCATCTAACCCATGTGTTCCATGCCTGTAAGAGCTTAGAAGTACCGATTCTGTTGGTTGGGAAATGTCTATTATGTTTATAAATCCGCCAGTGGTGGTCATTAAAAGCAACTGCCCCGCCAGAGTAATGCTTGTCGGCTCGCCCCAGTTTCCCCCATGATAGAGTTCTTGCATTTCATCAGGATTAGTGGCATCTAAAATCCTTAATACTCCATCACGTTCTAAGGCAGTGTAGATAATGCCATCCCGTGCGCAGATGTCGATAACCGTTCGGTCAATTGCTACCCACGAGATTTCATGTGGATTTGTCGGGTCTACTATGTCGATAGCTCGAATGACACGAGTGTGGTTTTCCTCATCAATATCATGGCGGCCAACGGCGTAGAGGATATTGTTATCAACGGTGATGTTCCAGGCAGAAGAATTAAACCGACCGACTTCAATCAACTGCCCCATATCATTCATGTTAAACAAATCAACGGAACCGCCATAGCCACCAATTGCTACACCGAAGGAGGTTGCCACGATTCTATCATGCCACCGTCCCTGCTCAAGATGTCGGTAGGTTATGCTTGGTAGGGTGGGGTCACTGATATCAAGAACTACAACGTCCTCAGTTGCAATAAAGATCAGATAGTTTTCGAATATAACCGGAGATTTGGCGCACGGGAAGTCTGTATCATTGTACCAGACTATCTGAGGATTGCGCGGATTGGAGATGTCCAGGATGTGTATCCCGCCAGGGTCGAGGGCAACGAAAGCGAAGTCTTCCCTGACTACGACTTCCATTTCTTCTGCGGTGCTCCAGTTGACGAACATCCGACCAGCGATTTGCATCTCGATGTCGTCTTGAGCGAAGACCGATGAAACTGCGATAAGCATAAAAAAGAGAAAAGTAATAATTTGTTTCGACACAGCTCAGCCTCTCTTCATAGATGGGAATGATTACATTAGGTTTAAAATATAACCAGTGTTTCTACACCAAGTCAAGAGAAATCTTTAGATTAATGAAATTCACAGGGTAGGGGATATAATCTCTTACCACAAAAGAGGAGGTTACCACTGCAGCAACTACAATTCCCCTCAATCATTCTCCAGTGTCCCAAACACCTAACAATATCCTTGCTCAAATGAGATGTGGTGGCTACATTAAGAGCGATTAGCTAATTCACCAAAACAACAATTGAAAAATCATACGCTAAAAATAAACGTCCTGTTTATCTGGAAACCGGCAGATCGGTTGAAAGAATATTTGAGGGATGGATTAAAGAATCTGGTTGAGGTCAACCTGATTTTTCCCGAATCACTTGAGCAGGATAAGTTAAATGAGCTCGCTCCGAAAGCAGATATTATTATTGGTTGGCGACCAACGCCGGAGCTGTTGAACGTGGCAACGAGGTTGAAGCTGTTTATCAATCCCGGAGCTGGAATAAAGCATCTGATTGATATGTTCACCGAGGTCAATAAAGGTAGAAAGGTGACTCTGGCGAACGGGCATGGAAACTCGTATTTTACTGCGCAACATACAGTCGCTCTGTTGATGGCATTGACCAACAAAGTCATGGCACATCACAATTGGATGGTCGAGGGTGAGTGGCGTAAAGGGGATGCTGATGGGGCATCTGTTCCCCTGCGAGACCGAAAGATTGGGTTGCTTGGTTATGGGCATATTAACCGGAAAGTGCATCGGTTTTTGTCGGGATTCGATGTTGATTTTGCTGTATGTCGGAACAATTGGGATGATGACAATGATGGGGAGGGATTGCTTCGCTGCGCTCGCAATGACATGGGGCGATATACACCGGAATCGTTGGATGCGTTTCTTACTGAGATTGACACTCTGATAATTGCAGTTCCGCAGACTCCCGAAACTGAAGCATTGATTGGGATGAAAGAGCTCAAACAGCTTGGGGAGAGTGGGTTGATCGTCAATGTGGCGCGGGGTTCTGTTGTTGATGAAACCAGTTTGTACTGTGCTTTGAAAGACGGTGTGATTGCAGGTGCAGCACTTGACGTGTGGTATGATTATTCTCCTGATGCTGATGAGGATGGCAAGAAGTATCCCTGCACACAGCCGTTTCATACTCTGGATAATGTTGTATTGTCTCCCCATCGTGCGGCTTCTCCATTTAGTGATTTGAAAAGGTGGGATGAAGTGGTGGAGAATGTTTCCCGGTTTAGTCAGGGGCGAGATGATTTCTTGAATGTTGTGAAGTTGGATCGGCAGTATTGATTTAGGGGCGAATAATGATTCGCCCAGGTAACATGACCTATTTTTTTACATTAACAAGAACGACAAGGGCGAATAATTATTCGCCCCCTGAGAACACACACTTGAACAATAAACCAGTACCTATAATCCTAATCTGGACGGCATTAGTCCTGCTAATGGCATCCTGGGGTGGATCGTTTATCGCGATGAAGATCGGGGTGAAGTATTTGACACCTTACGAACTTGTTTTGGCGCGTTTTGTGCCTTCTGCATTCCTATTGTGGATAATTGCAGTACTTAAACGTAAAGATATCAAACATAAAAGTGGATTCTGGAGAACTTTATCTCAAAGACAAAAATGGGGTTTAGTGCTGGCAGCATTTCTGGCTGTTCCTGGTTACCATTTCTGTCTGAATACCGGTTTAACAATTATCCCTGCCGGGTGGGCAAGTCTGGTGATATCACTCAATCCCGCTTGCATAACGGTCTTTGCAGCGTTGATATTGAGTGAAAAGATTGGGATAAGGCGGTGGATTGGGATATCGATATCTTTTTTAGCTCTGGCTTATATTGCACTCAGTCGGGACATTCAAACCGGCAATGGTGAAGTGATGTCCTTCTGGGCGAAAACAATCGGAATGCTGATTACATTTGGAGCAGTTCTCTGTTGGGGCGGGTTCACAGTCCTTGGCAAGAAATTCATCCGCGATCACGATTCTCTGGTCGTATTAGCATGGATAATCGGTCTCGGAACTCTGATGGTTCTGCCAGGATTAAGAAGTGACTTCTTTGAAAAAATGGCAAATGGCAACTCCGAACTGTGGGTTTCTGTAATATTTCTGTCGGTTATATGCACAGTTGCTGGATTCGCAGTTTGGTACTGGGTGCTGGAAACTTGGGACGCTTCACGTGCCGGAGCATTTATCTATCTGGTGCCAGTGTTTGCATTGATCAGTGGCTGGTGGATTCTTGGGGAACCGCTGGATTTAAGCCTGATGCTGAGTGCATCCGTTGTGGTTGGTGGGGTTATTTTAGCGGGTGGCAAGGGGAAAAAGGTTTAATAAATTTCAACAGTGAAAATAGAGGTAATAATGCGTTTACTTAAAATGATTTTGGCTATTGTCTTTCTGATGACTGTTCCACTTCTTGCGTTTGATTTTGATATTGATGATGCTGGTGATCTGGTGGAAGCTCTGTCGAAATTAAAGGTTGAGGGGAAGGGATATTTCTATTATAAATATGATGTTTCTGACAATAATAGTCAGAGCAACTCATTTGATTTCGGACGAATGTATTTTGGTGCAAATTATCGGTTGTCCAATCAATTTTCCATACGATACCTGACCGATTTTTCTCAGCAAGGAAATACTAGTAAGTTTAAAGTCTTTCCGAAATATGCATATGTTGATTGGAAAATCAAAGATGGTTTAAGCTTGATAATGGGTTTACAAGGGACGAACAACTGGAAAGAACCCGAGAATGCATGGGGTTATCGGTCAATTTATTACGCTCCTTTGGAGGCTTTTGGGAAGTTCTGGGAGGTGACAGCAATGACTTATGCATCACACCTAAGTTATCTATATCAAGGTAACCAATCCGAAGATTATGAAAGGCAAAAGAACCGATATCGGAATTTCAATGAAGCAAGTAAATCGGGAATGGGATCATCTGCCGATATGGGTGTAACTGCAAAATACAATTTTTGTGATGATTACTATGCAAACCTCAGCGTGATAAACGGATCAGGATATAAGGAAAGAGAAAATGACATATATAAAAATGTTCAGCTCAGGGTAGGTTCTCATCAAATCAACAAACGGCTGCATCTCTCAGGATATGTAGAATTAGAGCCGTGGAGTGGATCTAGTTTGACAGGAGATAGACAGCAATATATGAATGTGCAATGGGATATGATGGCATCTTTTAAAAGAAATGGTATTTTTAGCGTTGGGGTGGATTTAAATGGAAAGAAATTCGATGGAATAGAAACCATTAATGCTTTTTGTTATTCCATTTTTGGAAATTTTCACATTTTTCAGGAGCAGTTGCTATTTTTAGCGAGATATGACAATTACAGTACAGGCATTGATCACGCAGAATTCTTCGATTATGACCAGGTATGGTGGACAAATGGAGGTCTATTGATTCTTGGATTAGATTATAAGCCACATAAGAATATCAGCATCATTCCGAACCTCCAGATGAAATCTTATGATAACCAAGAATACAGGAATAAGATAATTTATATTCATTTATCATTCGGATTTTAGAGAGAAAAAAGAATTCAGAGTATCACCATGAATGAGTAGGTTGCAGAATGCAAACTGTCGAGCTACCGTGTTGTTTAAACTCAACGATAACACTAGCTTATAAATTTATAATAGACAAGGATAGGAGGATCAAAATGTTAAAACAATTTTTAGTTGTGTCCATTTTAGTTTTCCTAATAACTTCTTGTTCGGTTTCTCATGAGAAATCAAAAATTGTCAGTTCTAACATTGTCCTTGACAATGAGCAAATTTCTATTAAAGAAATTACCTACCTTTCGGACGGTTTAAATGTGAAGGGATATCTCGCTGAACCAAAAGAAGAAAAGCAATATCCGTGCGTCATTTATTGCCGAGGAGGTAACCGGGATTTTGGGATGATCACGGAGGCAAAGGCAGAAAAACTTTTAGGACATATTGCAAATTGGGGATATGTCGTAATTGCATCTCAATATCGAGGTGTGATGGGAGGTGAAGGTTTTGAAGAATTTGGTGGCGATGATGTTAACGATGTTATCAATTTAATAGATATTCTCGCAACAATTCCCAATGCAGATACATCGAGAATTGGAATATACGGATTCAGCCGTGGTGGAATGATGACCTACATTTCACTGACAAGGACAGAAAAGATTGACGCTGCTATTATTCGTTCAGGAGCTTCAGATTTACTCGATGGTGCCAGGAGACGCCCGGAGATGGATCGTGTATTTTCAGAATTAATCCCGGATTATGAAAATAACAGAGAATCAGAGTTAAAATCACGATCCGCCATATACTGGGCGGAGAAATTAAGAAAAACACCTATCTTACTGTTACATGGTAGTTTAGATATGAGAGTGCATCCAACTCAAGCATTAAGAATGGCAGATACGCTTTTTAGTATCGGACACCCCTTCAGGTTTGTTTTTTATGAAGGAGGATCTCACTCCTTAAGAGAACATATAAAGGAAGTCAATTCAGTAGTAAAGATATGGCTTGATAATTATGTGCGTGATGGGAAGAAATTAAATGTGGAACTTCTTGAGAAATAGGTGTGAACTGTAGGGTTAAGGTTCGGTTGATATTCGATGAAATCGGATTTCACATTTCAGGATGTCTGATCGTACTCAAAGGTATATCTAAACAATTAGAATAGAGGTACAAATGCGTTTCATAACATTGATTTTTGTAATTGTGGTTATGTTGACAATTCCGCTTTTTGCATTTGAATTTGACCCCGATAACACTGGGGATCTGGTAGAGACATTGTCAAAGTTGAAGGTTGATGGGAAGGGCTATTTTTATTACAATTATGACGTTTCAGTAGACGATAGCGAGAGCAATGAATTTGATTTTTCGAGAATTTACCTTGGAGCAAAATACCATATTTCGGAAGATTTTACAATACGTTACTTAAATGAAACTAATAATTTAAGGAGTGTAACCAAACTTACTTATGTTCACTGGAGTATTCACCCAAAAGTAGATATTGTAATTGGCCTATTAGGAATGAATAATTGGAAAGAGTCTGAGAAAGCTTGGGGCTATCGATCAATTCATTTTGCTCCAATGGAAGCATTTGGAGAATTCTGGGGGTCTGCTCTAGCTTCCTACCGTTTTAATATTCGTGAAAGGGCTTTTGATTCGGAAATATCCGAGAATGAAGAAAGATATCTTCACGCACAAAATGGAAATTTCTATAAACTAAGAAATAAGAAAATGGGCTACTCAGCAGATTTAGGTGTGAAGTTAGATTACAGACCTGATGTTGATACTTATCTGAGTTTTATTACATTTAATGGATCAGGATATTTAAAAAAGGAAGATGACAGGTACAAAAGTATTCAACTTAGAGCAGGACAATATTTGATTGATAGACGACTGCATCTTTCCGGTTTTATAGAAGTAGAACCCTGGGAGGGTACAAATCGAAAGAAGGATACAGATCTTGTGAGTTATGACTATCCTTACTTCAATATTCAGTGGGACTTGATGGCCTCATTCAAACGAAATGGTATGTTTAGTGTTGGTCTAGATTTGAATGGAAAGAGATTTGATGGTATCGAAACCATCAATGCAATGAGCTATTCAGTATTCGGCAATTTCCATGTCTTGCAGAACAAATTGAAAGCCTTAGCCAGATATGATTATTACATAACCGGTTTTAACAAAGGTGAAGTTGCAATTCCTGGAGATAGATGGGAGACGAACGGCAGTTTGATTGTTTTAGGCTTAGACTACATGGCGCATAAAAACGTCCATATAATCCTAAATTTCCAGATGTTATCCTTTGAAGATTCAGATAAAGACTCTCAAAACACTATCTATGTTCATGTGTCGTTCAAGTTTTAACTGATGGACAAAAAATAAGCTCACCGATAACCTGGAATCCGTGAGCTTATTAATTTCATTCAACGATGGGTGTGTCCCTCCCAGACCCATCACCACAACACCACATAACCCCAACACTACACAGTCAGCTTCTTAGCAATCTGCGCAACATATTCACCCTGGAATCGAGCTCCAGCGAGTTCGTTTTCAGATGGCATTCTACTTCCGTCACCAGCTATAGTAGATGCACCGTATGGTGAGCACCCCGTAATTTCCTCATGGTTCATTTGACCTTTAAAGGAGTAGGGCAGACCCGCGACCAGCATCCCATGATGCAGTAAAGTTGTGTGGAAACTCAGGATTGTCGATTCCTGACCACCATGTTGTGTGTTTGAGCTGGTGAAAACGCTACCGACCTTTCCAATCAAGCTGCCTTTCACCCATAGACCGCCTGTGCCGTCGAGGAATTGACGCATCTGGCCGGACATGTTTCCGAAACGGGTTGGAGTACCAAATATCACCGCATCAGCTGCAGCGAGTTCATCCACTTCGCATATTGGAACGTCTACAAAAGCCTTTTGAGCCTCAAGTGCTCCCATCTTCCCAAGCACTTCCTTTGGAAGTGTTTCTGGAACGCGTCTGAGTTCTACTTCAGCACCATCTACAGACCGGGCTCCATCAGCAATAGCTTGCGCCATTGCGTGGACATGGCCATAGGTCGAATAATGTACAACTAATATTTTCACAAAAAACTCCTTTGTTTTCTGATAATGTTTGTGTAGTTTACAAAAGTATTACGTGAAGAAATTTCCAAAGTGTGATCTTTGTCTAGCGCATTTGAATAATTAATTGAACCGGAAGTCAAAAACGGTAGAGAAATTGTCAACTTAAGAAAAAAAAATGCGTAACTCGTCTATAACTGTTAGTTAAACAAAAAGCGAGTAATTATGAAAACTTACCGTCCGATGTTTACTGTAATCCTTGCAGTATTTGTATTACTTACCCTTTTTACCTCCCAGCTCCAAGCCCTGCCCAGATATTCTGCCAAATACAAACAGAGCTGCAGCCTATGCCATCAGAATCCTACTGGTGGAGGAATGCGCAATTTGTATGGCGCGCAATTTTTCAGCTATACTGAATTGCCGGTGAAGCCAATGGAAGACCTGTCACAGCTTGATAAAATCAATCCTATGCTGAATAAAAATGTTCAGGTCGGGTTCGATTTCCGAACAATATATTGGAAATCGGATGATGAACTCGTAGGCAACAGTTTTCTGGCCATGCATGGGGATCTATATATGGCATTCAGCCCATCAGAAAGAATGACTGTTTACATAGAGAAGGGAATTCATAGCGCGTTTGAAGCCTTTGCTCTTCTGAAAAAACTACCAATGTCAGGAACTCTTAAAGCGGGGAGGTTTATTCCTGCATACGGCTGGCGATTCGTAGATCATAAATCTTTCGTGCGAGATTTTCTCGGTTTCAGTCAATATCCTGATTTCGGACCTCGTTTGGTAGAGGATACCGGCTTAGAACTCGGTTTCTATCCGGAGAAGTGGGAAGCAGTGTTTGGGTTGACTAATGGAGGGAGTGGTCCGATCGATTATGATAAGGGCAAAGCATTCACAGCAAGAGTCCTGAAACGCCTCGCAATCGGAGATTTGCAATTAACCTTTGGGGGCAGCTACCGATACGGAGAATTCGGCAGCGATGATCCACTTTTACGCTATGGTGGAGGATTATGGGGTTTGAACTACCAGAACTTGAGCTATGTCGGAGAAACAGACTGGCTTATTAAACCAGATGTCACCGGAATGGTGAACACTCATCAATTGAGCTACCGGGTTCATCCCGGATGGGATATGATCCTCGGATGGGATCAATATAATAGCGATATAGACGATGAGAATATTACTCCCTTCTGGCGGGGTAAAATATCAAGCGAGATTTTCCTGACAGGTTATCTCGAACTAATTCCAGCGTTCTACTGGCATGAGTATGACGGCAAAGAATATGGCACAGGAGAGATTCAATTGCATGTCTGGTACTAACATAGGGATATGATATGATTTTTAGAAATGCGGTTAAAACAATGCTATTGATGTTTTTTTTATCTGTTGCTCTGACACCTACTCTGGTAATAAGCGCTCCGTTGGCCTTTGAGATAAAGTCAGGAAGTCCAAATCTGGTAAAATTCACTTCTGATGCGCCAATGGTGAAGATCGTTGGAGTGACAGATCAGATATCTGGAACTCTGAACTTTGATCCATCTGATATGTCAGGTTCTCTTGAAGCTGAGTTTACAGTTGATATGAAGAGTCTGGATACAGACAATAAAATTCGTAACAAGCACATGCGTGACAACCACCTCGAAACCGATGTATTCCCTTCGAGCAGTTTCAAACTCAGATCCATCGGGGATGTTCCGGGAGGTAAGTTGAACCATCTTGAACCGGTTACTTTTAACGCTCAGGGTGATTTCAACCTTCATGGAATTACTAATAGAATCGATGTAAAGATAACAGCAATTTGGGATGAACAGAAAAAAACAGTTGAGACAGTTGCGATCTTCGACCTTTTTCTGGCAAGTTATAAGATCCCACGACCTCAATTTCTGGTAATGAAGCTTGATGAAAAGCAGAGTGTGGAGATAAAATTCACTGCGATGGCAGAATAGGAATTTCCGCCACTCAGACACCTTAGATTTCATAATTTCTATTTTATAAGTAACCGAGGGAATTTCACAATGATATTATCTTTACAAAGAGAAAGTAAGATCAGTCTGCTTTCTGTTTTGCTGTCGATATTTATTCTGCTTATTATGGTTGGGTGTGATGACTCAACCACAGATCCGCAACCAGCAGTTGAAGAGGTGCAGTTTTCAATGACCAATCATGATTTTGGAAATGTTGCAGTTGGTGAAGACGCTGATGTGACATTGACAATTACCAACAAAACCTTCGGTGATATTACAATCACCAATGTTGATGATGACCATGTGGAAGTCGCCGTGTTTACCACGGATTTTAATAATTTGCTGCCAGTTACTGTTGCTTCTGATGCCACACGCAATATAAAAATAAAATTTGCTCCGGAGGCGGCTCAGAGCTATACGGCAAAACTTACAGTCCAGACAGACAACGAGGATTTTGCTTCTACAGAGATTTCTTTGGCTGGTAAAGGGGCTGATACAGTCCCAACCACATGGGATAATTACATCGGTTCTTTTCTTGGCAATAAATGTACACCATGTCACATTTCAGCCTCTTCAGGTGGATACAATATATCAACCTTTGCCAATGCCATGCTGGGCAATCGCATCACGCCAAATAATGCAGAAGAGAGTTCACTTGTACATAGAATTGAAGGTACTTCCGGCATTCGAATGCCACAGGGTGGCCCGTATTTGAGTGAAGAAGAAATCGGTGTTATCAAGGCCTGGATAGATGATGGTGCTCCAGAGAATTAAATGAGATCATCATTGACAAAATGATTAATATGCAAAATGTAGAAGCCCGAAATTTAATGTATTTCGGGCTTTCTTGTTAATGTCTGGATTCATCAGTTGACGCAGAAAGTGCAGGGGCGAACAACCATTCACCCTAACCCAAAATCCGCGGAATTTCACACGTACCGAAGTTTTGAGGTCTTACTTCAACAAATCCTCAGTCCATGTAATCAAACTCTCCCCAAGTGCCTCTCCATAACCCTTTTCTTCATACCGAATTCTCCCGTTTTTGTCAATTAAGCAAATGTAAGGAATGCCGGTAAACTCGTACATTTTTGAAAGGTCATTGTGACCGTATAGCAAAGTCATGCCATATCCCGTCTCTTCAAAAAAGTCTTTTGCTTTTTCAGGATCACGTTCCCAGACGTTGATTGAAAAAACTTGAACTCCATCAGGCTTTTCGTTTTGGACATAATTGTCAAGGACCGGCATTGCCAATCTGCATGGACCACACCATGTCGCCCAGAAATCGAGGATTACGACCTGACCTCGAAAATCGGACAATCGAACAGTATCTCCAGCAACATTTGTCAATGCCCATTCAGGAGCGTCCTTTTCGAATTTGCTTTCCAACGTGTATTTGCGCCGCTCATCAGCACCGGAGTCCCATGCAGCTTGTACTTTATTAACTGCGTTTTCCCAACCGGGATTGTTGTGTAATGAGTTCAGATCAGAGTCACGTTTCAGATGGTTGACTTCGTTCCATCCTTGGTCTGCGGCATTGACAATGCTCGCTAATGCCAAATCCGATTTGCCGGATAGTGAATAGTAACATGCCATATCGTAGAGTGCTGCGCCATTATTTTCATGTCCTTCCTGATTTTTATACCAGGAGATGATCTGTTCATATGCTTCAGCCTGCCGAAGTGCTCCAACATGATATCGATTCAGCATTTGGATATATTCTTCAGGTTTAATACGTTCGTTTTCCAGAGCTGAATCGGTCATTTTTCGAGAAAAATCGAGTGCCTTATCAAACTTTCCCAACCTGGCGAATGTAACCGCATAATCCCTGTCAGAGACTGATTTGGGGTTAACAGCTTTTCGCTTATCGAGGGTTTTAAGAGCTTTTTTGTATTTCTCGCTGTACATCAGGTACTGATAAAAAAACTCAAGCGGATAGGTTTCATCTGGAACCAATTTGATCAGCTTCCTGTAATATTTAGCATCGTTGGATAGCTCTGCCATTAACAATTCAAGATTGTCAGGCTTCTCACGTCCAGAGAACAGGCCGGAATATGGTGCAAGAACCAATCTGTAACCATAAGGCCATTTCTTGTCCAATTCAATCGCCTTTCGTCCCAACTTGATCTTATCTAATGGAGAATCCTGTAAACGACCGAAATAGTATACAGCTTGTGCCGATTTCGGATTTTTCTTAAACTGCATCTCGAAATAAGCGAATGCCCCATCGCTATCAGTTTGTTGCCATTGTGTTTGAACAGTGCGGATCAGGTTTACATCTTCGGTTCCTTCAATGTACAGCTGGGAGAGGCTGGCGATTGCGGCGTTATCTTCCAGCTCTTTAACTTCGGCCTTGAAGCTTTCGATAGTAAAATCCGTCGCCATACCGATGGTCGCAAAGATGGAGAGGATTAATATGACTATTGTTGTTTTCATGGTATTATCTTTTCCTTTTTGAGTGTCGTCTGGCTTATCAGCTGACGATAAATCTATGATCAATGTCAGGTGAGGGCACCTGACAAAACTCCCAAATGATCGATTTAATCTTTCTTGATGTGTATGGGCACGAGGATCATACACCTCTTTCCTCATGCGCCTAAGTCACAGGAATTAAGGAATTGGATTGTTTTTGTATTCTCAACACAGGCACAGGCACTGTGTCTGTACAACATCACCAGACAGAAATGTCTTCCTGATGGGGTTATTTAACAATCTTCCCTGTGGGACGTTTCGGCAGTTCTCTCGGATCTCTTTCCAGTTCGTCCAACAAGTATTGAATGGCATAATCGAGTTGTTTGTCTTTTCCTTTCATCTCGCTTGCCGGATCATTGATTATTTCAACATCAGGTTCAGCCCCATGACCTTCAATCAACCAGTCACCTTCCAAACCCCAGCCGCCAAACTCGGGTTCGGAAATGAATGCGTTATCTACTAATGGGTGCCTTGAGGAAATCCACACCCATCCGCCCCATGTTCTGGTTCCGATTAACTTGCCTATATTAAGTCTTTTGGTTGCCTCTGCAAAGGTCTCTCCATCAGAGAATGTCTCGAGGTTGCAGAGTACTGCTATATGTCCGAAAAATCCGCCATGAGGTTTTACATCAATGCTTCCTCGTCTTCCCTGTTGCACCGCCCATACTTTGGAATCTAGGATCTTCAAAAAATATTCAGCAATATTCCCACCACCGTTATATCTATCATCAACAATCATAGCTGGCATTGTCCGCTGAGAGTAGTAATCCCGACCAATCTGGCTTAAACCACCGCCTCCCATGTTTGGAAGCTGAAGGTAGGCAATTTTTTCGTTGGAGTGTTCTGCAACATATTCCTGTTTCTGTGCAACCCAATCGAGATATCGCAGTCGATTTTCAGATCCAATTGTACGGATAATTACTTCTCGAGATCCTTTTAAGGTCGGTTTTTCATTTAAGGTCAGCGAAATCTCCTTGCCAGACTGATCTTGAAACAGGCGCAGGATGTTCTTACCAGCGTCGGTTTTCCTACCGTTCACCGCAAGTATATATGTACCGGTAACTGCCTGTGGGTCAGCTTTAACGAGTGGAGATGTTCCGTTTTTTGTTCCAGGTTCTGGATTAAGCAGGTTAGTGATGCGATAATATCCACTTTTCGGATCAGGTTTTAAATCTACACCGAGGAATCCGACAGGGGCACTTTTCGGACGCGGAGAATCTCCACCACCGATATATGCATGTCCGGTGTGCAGTTCACCTTGAATTTCTTTGATCAAATCAACAAGATCATCGCGCGTTGTAACACGGTCAATCATATGTCCGTATCGCAACAGGATTTCTTCCCAATCTATCCCATGCATTCCAGAATCATAAAAGAAATCGCGCTGTAAACGCCACGCCTCATGTAAAATCTGCCTCCATTCCTGTTTTGGAGTAACTTCAAGTCGCCAACCGTCAGTAGAGACTTTATGTTCATCGTTAAAGTTGATTGAACCTTCACTCGCATTTCCGTAGAACCAGTTTCCATTGCGGTAAACGACTAATTTCTTTTTATTACCGGATATCTGGTACCCCGAAACCTTTGACGCAACCTGTTTGCTCTCTCGCTTGACGAGATTAAAAAGCATCAAGTATGGACCTTCATAATCGAAGACTGATTTGCCACCACGTTTGTTCGCCATATAATATAACTTGTTTTCAACAGCTTGCAAACCACCGAAATTGCCGGGGACTTCAGGAATTGCTTCCATTCGCTCGGTCAGTCCATCAAAATCGATCTTCACCGGTTCAGGTTTCCACCTGTCTTTCTTATCATCATCCTCATCTTCGTCTTCTTCGCCATTCTCTTCATCCTCGGCTTCATATCCTGCCAGCCATGTAGCTGCTGGAATTTCGTCCTTTTTCGGGGCGTCACCACGAGAGATGAAGGGACTTGGAAGATCGTCTGATAGTCTGTAAAGTGCCAGTGTAGCTTCATTATCGTAGAAGAACAAACCTTTGTTGTAATCGCGAACTGAGCTGAAATTTCGGTTGGTGACACAATAGAGGAAATTGCCCTTTGGGTCCCATGCCGGGCTGTATGTCGAGAAGCGTGGATCGCTTATTGGGTAGCTTTCTTTTGATTTAGTGTCATAAATACTAAGAGTAGACATCAAGTTTTCCTGTTCAACTGCATATGCCAAATATCTACCGTCGGGTGACCAGGAATAATCAGTGATATCCCATCCTCCAGTGGCAATATGAGCCTTGGTCCCTTTTTTTAAACTGACAACAAACAGTTGAAATTCGCAGTCTGAATACACCACCCACTTACCATCAGGGGAGACTACGGGATCTAGTTTGTATCCCGGAACTGGCTCATTCTCAATAGTTACAAGATCCGCTGCGGGGCTGTCGATTCGCATCAACTGAGCTTCACCTGATACATCCGAGAGCATTGCTATCGCACCACCCGCTTTAGGGATGAAAGATGGCCATTTCTCACGGCTGTTGCTGGAATAGGTCCATTGCCGAATCAACCCTTTGTTCAACACCGGCATTGTGAATATTTCACCACGGGCTGCCACCAGCAAGCGCCTGCCGTTGGGGGATAATGACCATGATGTAATATAATTCTTTGGGTTGATGTATTTAGTTTGTGCGACGTAAAGGTCGGTTGGGACAGTAATGTTCAGCATCCTGACTTCGCGATCAATCACATCGTAAACGCCGAGATCCATTCCATATTGGAAAATGATGTTATTCCCATTCATTGAAGGGAAACGAATGTCGTAATCTGGCAAATCAGTTTCCCGATTGAGCATTGAACCGTCCGGGTGTGTCGACCATACGTCCATCCTGCCAAGACTGTCACCTAAAAAGTAAATTCTCCCATTGCTGTTCCACATCGGCCATTTTTCATCTCCGGGTGTGAAGGTAACGAGGTTGAACTCAGGGATGTCTGGATTCCCAACCCAGATTTTTTCAGCCCATCCACCTCGATAACGTTTCCAGGAGCGAGATGAACGGTATGTCGGAACTATCGCCACTCTGTCACCATCCGGTTCGAGTGTTATCGTCGATGCCCGAGTGTAAGGAAGCAACTCTGGATTGCTCCCATCAACTGTGACAGTGTACAGTTGATAGGAAAAAAATGGAGCTACACGACGGCTGCGGAAAATAATTTGTCCCTTTTTATCCCAGCCAACCACCTGATCGGTCGAGGGGTGAAATGTCAATTGACGCGGTTCACCTCCGGTGGCAGGAATTACGAAGACATCCTCGTTTCCATAATAGAACCCGCTGAATGCAATCCATTTCCCATCAGGGCTGAATCTGGCAAACCGTTCCTCACCCTCATGTGCAGTTATGCGTGTGGCAACTCCACCATCGACTGAACCCAGCCACAAATCTCCAGATGACGTAAAGACAACACGGTCTCCATTCAAATCCGGATAGCGCAGAAAGCCCTGTGTAGCGGCTCTGTTTCTTTCCACTGCCTGAACAGAGAAGAGAGTACAGTATGTTATTAAAACTAAAACGATTAAAATGGTTTTTGTGACGAGACTTTTTTGCATCTGACGACCTCAGGGAATGGGATGTTACAAAATGCGATTTGATTTAAGAAAAGTAGACGGGGATGAGTGGAAAAGCAAGGGATGGTCCTCAGAATTGTTGTTGAGATTATATTAAACAGCGTGTGCCCCGGACTATTAATTGCCCGGGTTTCATTACAGGTAAAACTATTGGATTGTAAAGAAACATGGGTAACAAGTAACTCAAGCCGCACCACGAAGTGTCATGGAAGAAGCTTGATTTAATCATCAACCCCAAACAAAACCTTCTCCATCAACAAAAACCTTTCTTTATCCCGGATGTGTTTATAATGTGTTCCAATTGGATCTAACCAGCCTATAGTAAAATCCCATAATGGATTGTTGTAATCCAAGCCGTACATTCCGATCCCGCGTATGGTTGACATGTCAACGTAGGTAATCCCATTATCGATGGGAGCATTCTGCACTACGAATAACTCTTCATATGGGATAATCGGAGTTGGTTCCTTTCTATCATCACCGATAATTGGAGTGCTCATCCGTCCGGCTGATTCGTTTATTGATCCCAGATTAAACAACCCTTTGTTTCGGTCACCCCACCCATAATCGGAACCGCGAATTTTGCCGTTGATCAATTTATCGAGATAATATACAGGTATTTCTGTTATAGGCAATTGTGCGAGAGTATTGGGGATATAATTAATGTGAGTTTCTTTAATCTCATGAAACTGCGCGTAGGTGAAGTTTACCGGGATAGCAACAGCTGTCCATCCGATTGTAAAAGGAATATGAAGCAGATCTGAAAAGAAACTGGCTGTTTTATATTCGCGTGACTTCAATGCCGGGGCGTAAAGAGCCTCAGTTTGCGTGTAAGCATATGCATTTACGAAGAGATTCGCGAACGGGTAGAGAAAACCGCCGGAGTGGTCGTGTCGATTCTGGGTCACCAGAAGTGGATACCTGTTCTCTTCAACGGGCATGCTGGCTTCCACCATTGAAGGTTGAATATATAGAGCTCCGCGAATGTGATCCTGAAATTTGAAAGGTTCAGGGATATCCACAAATCCGAGCTTTTGTTTTGACAATGCAGATATTATTCTGCACCCGAAAGAATGCCCGATCAGGTGAATACCGTAATCTCGGTCTGGCTCAAAACCGGGCGTACTTGTGATAAACTCTTCGAGTGTATGCCGTAAATCGTAATAGCCGATCTTGTCAGAAAGCGCAGCTTTTGACCAGAAAGTCAGCGGGAGCAATATTGTATCAGGACCGATAGCGATAAGGTCAGCAAGTGAAGCCCCAGGCATAATATCATTTATCGTCCGCCGGATTCCGGTAGATTTAGAATCCCACGTTACGCAGAAAATTACCCAGTTATCAAAAATAGTCGAATCGGATTCAGTCTGTTTCTGATAATTCTCAAAAAACTCGAGGTAATTGCGAATCGCCTCATCCTTTTCATAATTCCACCCAAAGCTGAGGACAAGAATCTTGTCTATAGTATTGACAGAACTATCCTCGTCAGCTTGAACATTATGAGAACCAATTTCATCTATGGCATGGTTTAGTTCGTAAGGATTGCGAAGTTGACCATAGCGGTTAAACTCAAGGAAGAAAACATGTTTGAGCTTGGAGTGGTCTTCTACACGTTCTTCCAACGCCTGGATAGTGATGGCGCAACTGCTAAGCAGAGACAGGAATATCAGCGCGAGAAGCTGGTAGAGTTTAATTCTCAATGTGTGATTGAGCATGGGTTTTCAGGATGTTAAGAATTTTGGTCTGTATCGAGCAATATACAACGTCGATCTAACTGATTCAAGACAAAAGAGGGCAAAAGGAGATTAAGAGCATTGAATACTTCCAGAGGAACAGAATTCCCCTCCCCATTTCCTTACGGGCACAGTACCTGTGCCCCTGTTAAATTGCGAGATATGATGTATACTTTATTCCGATTTAAAATAGCAAAAATGGGAAGAGCACGATAATCGCGCCTGTATGACGTTGGGGTTGCTTTTGGTAAGCAGGTGGGGACCATTGAGTTAATTGTGTAATATCTATCGATTTCCGACCGCTGCACTCAATCATAGAGTGATATTCGTCTGATGCGGTAATACATTATATCAGGCATTTAATGATACTATGCGAGAAAATAATGAAACATGAAAATACAGTCGATTTCTGGGATGATGTTGCTGAAGATTGGGAAATACAGGTGGGGACTGATGGGGATGCAAACCGTCGTCTGAACTCTGACCCGGTGCTGTGGCAGTTTGCTGGTGATGTGAACGGCTTGAAGGTTCTTGATGCTGGTTGTGGGACGGGGTATCTTTCAGGGCTTCTTGAGAAGAAAGGGGCAGTCGTTACTGGGGTGGATTTTTCTGAAAAGATGATCAGGATTGCTCGGAAGAACAACCCGGAAATTGATTTTGATGTTGATTCTTGTTCTGAGCTTAGTTCTCAAGCAAATGAATGTTTTGATCTTTTGATCGCAAATTATGTGCTGATGGATGTAGAGGATCTTGAATCAGCGGTTAATGCGTTTTATCGAGTCCTGAAGCCAAATGGTGTTGCGGTATTAGTGTTCTCTCATCCATGCTTCCCACAGGCGAGGAGATTTACATCGCAAGAAACCGGTGAGTTATGTTATGCTTGGAAAAACAATTACTTCGAGCGGGTCCGCTGCGTTGATCCGCCATGGAACCATTTTAGATCCGAATTCATCTGGTTTCATCGCTCTCTCTCAGATTATTGGCGAGCATTTAAATCTGCTGGTTTTGCTGTAATTGACTTTGAAGAGCCCAGAATTAAAGAGGATCGCTATGAATTTGCGACAAATCAGAAAATGCTGGAGTCCTGCACAACCCGACCATTTTCAGTAGCATTCAAACTCAAAAAATGAAACTAAACTTGTTTAGGTAATGTTTAATACCCAAAAAGTTTTGAAGACCCGATAGGTAATGATTTAAGAGGGGAACACACCCTGCCAAACTAAAGTAAAACTCCTATCACAACAAACTACATAGAATGGAGAAGTAATGTTAAATTATCCTGATAGCAAAAGATCAGACCATGTTGATAATTTGCATGGTTTGGAGATACCTGATCCATATAGATGGTTAGAAGATATTGATTCAAAAGAAACCCTCGATTGGATTAATTCACAGAATGAATGTACATTCAACTATCTAAAAAAAATACCTGCGAGGGAGAAGATAGCGAACAGGTTAACCGAATTGTGGGATTACGATAAACTGAGTGCTCCTTCACTCAAGGGTGGCAAGTACTTCTTTTACCGGCATGACGGACTTCAGAATCAGGCTGTGTTGTATTGGAAAGAATCCTTGGGTGGTGAAGCGAACTTACTGATTGATCCAAATACATTGTCCGAAGATGGCACAATTGCTATGAATGACGCCACTGTAAGTCCCGATGGAAAACTGCTAGCATATTCATTGGCGGTCGCGGGATCAGACTGGAAAGACTTTCATATTAAAGAGGTTGAATGTGGGAAAGACCTGAGTGACCATGTTAAATGGGCGAAGTTTACAGGAGCCGCCTGGACCAAGGACAGCTCAGGATTTTTCTACAGTCGTTATGATGAACCTACAGAGGGTACGAAGCTCAAAAAAGCAAATTATTACCAGAAACTCTATTATCACAAAGTTGGTGACGATCAGACTAAAGATGTACTTGTCTATGAGGACAAGGAAAATAAAGAGTGGGGATTCGCGGGTGAAGTTTCTGATGACGGCAAATTCCTGCTTATTGTGGTTTGGCAGGGAACGAAAAGCGAGAATTGCATTTTCTATAAATCACTCGAAGACGATAATGCAGAAGTTGTAGAGCTACTGACTGAATTCGATGCCAGCTATGGTTTCATCGGGAATGATGATAACATCTTCTATTTCCAGACTGACCTCAATGCAGCTTGCTCAAAGATAATAGCCATCGACATAAACAATCCGGAGCGGGATAACTGGCGGGATATAGTCGCCGAGTCGACTGATAATTTGGAAAGCTCACAACTTATGCAAGATAAGATCATCTTGACATACTTGCATGATGCCAGCAGTAGGGTGGTTGTTTTTGATCTTAAAAATAACAGTTTTGAAAATTTCGAACTACCGGGTATCGGAACCGTAGGTGGATTCGGAGGGAGACGAGAAAATACTGAAAGATTCTACTCATACATGAGTTTTACATCTCCGACTGTTACTTATAGATACGATTTTGAAACAGGTGAAGGAACTGTTTATCACCGGTCAGAAGTAGATTTTAATCCCGATAATTTCACCATCAAGCAAATTTTCTACACCAGTAAAGATGGCACAAAAATTCCCCTCTTCATTTGTCATAAAAAGGGATTGGAATTAACAGCAGATAACCCGACATATCTTTATGGATATGGCGGATTTAATATCCCACTAACACCTGCTTTCTCGTTGATTAACTCAGTTTGGATGGAGATGGGTGGAGTCCTGGCGATTGCAAACCTAAGGGGTGGGGGAGAGTACGGTTCTGCATGGCACAAAGCTGGTTCGCGTCACAACAGGCAAAACGTGTTTGATGATTTCATTGCAGGTGCTGAATGGTTGATTGAGAACAAGTACACCAGCACCAACAAGCTGGCAATCGGTGGTGGAAGCAACGGCGGTTTACTCGTCGGAGCCTGTATGACTCAACGTCCCGATTTGTTCGCAGCCTGTTTGCCGTCGGTTGGAGTTCTCGATATGCTCCGCTTCCATAAATTCACAATTGGATGGGCATGGGCATCAGATTATGGTTCTCCGGACGATCCAGATGATTTTAAATACATTTACAAGTATTCGCCTCTTCATAACCTGAAAGATGGCGTTAATTATCCTGCGACCCTTGTTAGAACAGGGGACCATGACGACCGTGTCTTCCCGGCTCACAGTTTTAAGTACGCTGCCGAGTTGCAGCATGTCCAATCCGGCGGGAATCCTGTTATGATACGAGTTGAAACCCGTGCCGGCCATGGTATGGGAAAACCAACAGCTAAGATAATAGAAGAAGCTGCGGATGGTTGGGCATTTCTTGTTAAAAACCTTGGGATGGAAGTTTAGATAATCAATAGATAAGTTTTACTACTCAACATGTGTGGCCCGGGTTACTTGTTACCCGGGTCTCTTTGTTATCCCGCTGAATGGTTTGGAGAGAGGTTTTTTGCACTTCAAAATTATATCTTCAGTGAAGAAACCCGGGCAATAAATAGCCCGGGCCACACTCAACATTGCTGTCACTTCACTAAAATAATCGGCATAACTTTCGAATCTTTAGTATTGTCAATTTTAAGGATATACTTCCCGGTTGACCATGAGTTGGCATCGATGGGGATTGTTGTCAATCCTATGTTTAACAACTGTTTACTGCTCCAGATTGATCTTCCCGTAATATCATAAACCGACAGGTTGACATGTCCGGATTGGGAGAGGTGTACTGGAAGTTTAATCAAACTGTTAAACGGATTCGGGTATGGGTTGTCAATTTGGAATGCACCTGGTGGCAGAAGCTCTAACTGTGGTGCATTTAATACCTCAAACCATGAAAGTATTGAAGTCAGTACCTCTCCTGCAGGGCTGTGACCACCGTTACTGCTCGCGGCTTCAACCCCAAAGGAAAGGTAAACACTCTTTGATCCAGATTCTTCGTTTTCATACCTCAAACCAGCCGCTGGATTATTCTCAACTCTATCCCAGTGAAAACACTCAACTGCAGGTGCAATAGCTTCAATAGCCCCAGGACGACGCTGATTTCTGGCACCATCACCGATTAGGAGAATTCTTAAGTCATTGCTGATAGGATCACCCTCAACTCCAGTTATTGCAACACCACGTACAGAATCGATTGTGTTTCTTGCAAAGAGAACATTGTTAAAGAAGTCCTCAGCCTCTGGAACAGAACCCGCTGACTGCCCGGTCAGGAGAAGGTTATTTCCGTTAGCTAAATACTCTGTCAGGCCTGCTCTATCTTCTTCATTCAGAATCCCTTCATAATCATCACCGGTAAACCAGATTACTGTTTCAAACAGATTGAGCTGGTCCTGGAGTGGCTGCTGCATCATCGGTATCCCGAATTCTGTGTATTTCAGGTTAATATCGTCAAGTGCATCTGTGTAAAAAGATGTCCGATCATTTTTAGAATCACCGTCTTTGACCAGTAAAACTGGGGGCATTCCAATGGTAATATGAAGAGAATCTCTGCCTGGATATTCTTCGTTACCGGTGTATATCGTCAGGAATAGATCAGCATATCCAACGGGTGCATTCTCATTTACGATGAATAAGAAAGACTCTGGCAATTCAGCAACCTTGCCAACCTGGACTTCGCCGATGTTTCTATCATTTTCGACTAACTCTATAAATTCACTGTTTGTCTCGAGCATCGCAAAGACATCGATATTTTCAGTTGGACCATTGCTGGCGTTCCGGAAGAAATCGAAATCAATTCTTATTGTTTCGCCTGGTTCCCAAATGCCATTATTATTGCCCTCAGCTCCATTGACGTCGTCATCTGCAATGGTTATCTGACTGAAGGTGAAATGTGGAAATTCACCAAGATCGATTCCATGTCGTTGAAATTGATCGTACAAAACACGGTAATTCGGAGATCCGTTTGAGATGTCTCCGTCATCGTCATCTGTTAGCAGTACATCCAAAAAGTAAGATCTGAAATCGCGACCCCCGTGGTAACGGGCAAAATGGAACAGCGAATCACAATAGGATTGACCCAATACTTCGCGTGAGTGCCACATCGCTCCACTAATAATCAAGCCATCGTAATGTACCTCGTCGCGAATGTCTTCAGGATAATGGCGATTATTATCAAGATTACGCATAAACCTGTTACCCATCAGACCACCTTCACCTATTAAGGATTCATCACTGATTGAACAACCGAAGTAATCAGCCCAGGCTTCGTTCATTGCTCCACCCTCACCCCCGAGCATGCCACCTCCCCAGCCATATATCTCTCCAGTTACGGAATGCCCGTATTCATGCCAGATAACATCGGCATAATGTGCAAAATTATCATACCGGTTTCCTCTGCCAAAATATATTCCACCGAGAGTGCTGAATGCATTATCTTCATAGTCTTCCCAGCCTTCTCCACCGAGGTTACAACCGGCAGTCAGAGGATAATCCAAATCATCAAACTCATTTTCGATTGTTTTCCAGTAATCGTGAATAAAGTTTACATGCCAGTAAAGATTTTGTTCGTCTGAAAAGGAGTTATTGTCATCCCATGTAATTTCAACGTTCTCAATGTCTTCAGTTTCAAATGAAAAACTGGTGGTGATTTCATCCGGAAAACGAACAGTCTCAACCCACTGTCCACGGAGGCTGTTGTTTATTGTAAAAGGGCCATTTTGCGGATCAACCTCAATAACAAAGGTCCCATCATCATCCGTAATCAACGTATCCACACCTTCAATTCCAACCCACTCATTTTGGAACGCGTCCAATTCCAGATCATCCCGACCATACATGGGGTAGTACATTCCCTGAGTCCTGCCCACCATATCATCGAACATCACCCGGTTTTCGGAGGCGATGATCTCACCTGTTTCAGCACTAACAAAAAGTGTGGGCTGAAGTCGGGGATCACTGGATGTAATCTTTATCTCATAGGCACATCGGAGATTGATTGTCTTGTTGACAGCTTCAAAAGGCATATAAACTTGCTTTACCATGCAGTCCTTTCGTTCGACCGGAAAAGCCTTTTGTGCGATGGATATGGCTTGCACCGAGCTTATCGAAAATGTGCCCACTGTTTCTGATCCGAATCCCTGAGCTTTCAGAGAAGCGAGTTTTCCAAATTGGTTTATGCTTAGAATTAGAAATGAATCATAAACAGGAACCCCGTCGATTTCTGGCTGAATATGTATAATCGTCCAGTTCAAAGCTTGTTTGATGGAGTAAATGGTGGGTGTACTGATGCCAAATCCAAACTCTCCGGACCAGGTGTTAGCAAATTCAAGCGCTGCATCTGCAATGGCATTCTCAGTATTACCAATGTTGCCAAGATCGAGAGGCGGACCATAGGAACGTGACACGGTTTTGGTTTTCTCGTAGAGAAGGATGTCCCAACCGGTTGCAGGGGCGAATTGACTAAGGAAAGGTTGAGTTGTTAAAGTACCTGCAACGTTACCTAACAGGGAGGACGTTTTAGGAGGATCTGCAGGCATCTGAACGGATGAATCTTCCTTCAGAAATGCTTGAACAGGATTAACGGTGGATAAGATTAGAAGTAAAATGAACAGAATTAAAGTTCTTTTAATCATTTCGAGTTTGCAAACCATGTTTTCCTCAAATTTTTGGGCAAGAACGTCTACGTCAGGTGTTTGGAATTAAATATAACGAAATCTTCAACTATGCTGCCAGTAACAAACATGAGAACTGTGATTGCAAACAAAGACAGTGGGTCTTATTCCTGTCCCATCAAGCGCAGTGCCCTTAATATTCGTCGCGTATAAGGTCCTAGCATCAGTTCACGGAGTGGGATATCTGTTCCAGTTTTAAAGTACTCAGGTCCTTCTGAAATTGTTCCATCAGGTTCCCAATCACTCTCGTTGCCTCCGATTGTACAATCTACAGTGTCTACTCTGGTGGGCAGCCTTCGGAAATTAAAATGCGGATACTCCCCGAGATTGATACCGCTTTTTTGAAATCTGTCGAATAGAACTTGGTAATTGGCCAAATTATCAGGGATATCCCCGTCAATACTGGTGACATTTAACACGTCCTGAAAATATGTCCTCATATCCCGGGCATGGTGGAATTGAACTAAGTGAAAGAGTGAATCGCAATATGTTCTGCCAGGATTTGCACTTGAATTTAACATATTGTTGCTTAATATCGACCTTTTGGCGTGATTAATATCCTTCTCCCTGTCATTGAAGTGCATCAGGGCATCTCCAAGGTTCTCACCATTCAGATAGTACTCATCAGAGTTGAGATGATTAAAATCATCTGGTTCGTTATTCAAGGGTCTCAAGAGATCATCAGGGGGTGGTAACTGCAGATGGAAATTATTATTGTTATCGATATTTTTACCTTTTTCAGGAAAAATTTCAGTCACAAAACTTCCGATCTCACCTGAGTTATGCGGGTCGTCAGTTTTAGCTTCAAGATAATCATAATTAAACTCACCCAGGTCACAATCATCGGTTGAATTTAATGGACTGTACCAACCGCGCATTTTGTCTTTCATCTGTGGTATATCGACTCGATTTTCAGCCGCAAAAATCTCTCCGCTATCACCATCGAGATAGAGAGTCGGTTGCAGCACGGGGTCGGGTGTTGTAATCTCAATTTCATAGGTGCTACGGAGGTGAATCGTGTTACTCTGAGTTTCAAATGGTATGTAAACCGGCCTCACAACACAGTCTCTAAAACTCGCGGTGAAAGCTTTTTTTGCAATGGATCTTGCTTGATCGAGTGTGAGTGAAAACTCCCCGACTGTTTCTGAGCCAAATCCTTGAGCTTTAAGTGCTGTAATTTCACCCCTGTCATTTATGCTTAGAATAAGAAATGAATCATAAACTGGAACTCTGCTGATCTCTGGCTGGATATAGATAAGCGTCCAGTTGAGTGCCTGCCGGATTGACAAGATATTCAGTGTTATATTCTCTAACCCCGATTCATTTAACCAGGATTGAGCGAATAATCTTGATGTTTCTGAAATTGCATTTCCGTTTTCGCCAGAAAATCCTAAATCAAGTGGTTGATCATAAGAGCGCGAAATGGTCTTGGAGTTTTCATAAAGCAGATTGTCCCAACCGGATTCGGGTGAAAAATTGTTTTCAAAAGGTATCGTGTCAGGGGCATCCAATAATTCGCTAGGCGGGTAGAGCGGCTCAGAGGTATCCGATGACAATCTATCAACATTGCCTTCTTTCAATAGAGCCTGCACAGGATTAACAACAGACAATATGGTTATTAAGACTAGAAGAATATATATTCTTTCGATCAGTACGAGTTTTCCAAACATGTTCTCCTCACAAATTATGACAAGAAAGACTTTCGTCTGGTGAACATAACTATATAAGTTACGATAACAATTAGCGCAAGTAAACTATATGCACCGGCACTGTGATGTGAAAAAAGAGATTTGAAGAATAATTTGAAGATATTTCCCACAAACTCAACCTCAAACTTCCCGGCTAAGACCATCAGCAACGCGCCAATGGAAAGAACAGCAATGCCTGTGTTTCTTACCCAAATATACATTCTGCTATATTCGACCCACATTAATGTCAGGAAAATCATTGTGAGCCATAAACCGTTAACTGTTAAAAGATTCAATACTGTCTGTGATTTGGGGTCGATGTCGACAGAAAGCAGGGAGATTGTAAACAAGACAACAAGAAACTGAGATATTAGTATAATTGGCATTATATGAGATAATGCAAATTGAAGTGGTGTCAGAGGCAACATTGATCTGATAGAAACACCGCTTTTTGATCGGAATCGAATGAAATATCTTATCAAAACGGGTATTGTAGTGAACATTCCAAAAAACATAATCGCAGCACTCACATAAACAAGCAGCTGTATATTTAGTCCATCTGTAGCAGGTAGATCATTTATGACACCTATCTTGAGAAGGCTAATGATTATATTAAGTGGCATAGTCATCAGGAGAACAGAAATTAGAATCCGAACCCAATTATATTTAAGTTCTGCCAACAGAATATTCCACATTAGTTGTCCTCCTTTCTTAAGATCCAGACCACGATCTCATCGAGACTAAGTCTGTTTGATTTGATATCTTCTACATCATATATTTTGAGTGCTTCCAATGTGGAATCACAGATTTCGCTGATAACCAGGTGATCTTTGCCATCAACTTTATAATTCACAACGCCCGGTAAATCGAATTTAGGATTATCTGATCTGAAGGTTATTTTCCGCCAGACATTAGTCAGATCATCCTTGGCAGATCGTCTTTTAATGTCTCCGTCTCTGATGAAAACCAACTCATCAGCCATTGCACCCAGATCTGAAATATTGTGAGTTGAATAGAAAATTGTCTGGTTCTCATCAGCGAGTAGCTCCCACAGAGTTTCAAGCAGTTCAGCTCGAATTAGCGGATCTAATCCAGAGGTTGGCTCATCCAATAGTAGTAGTTTTGGACGTCGTGCCAAAACACTGATCAGAGATAACTTGACCCGATTTCCCTTAGACATCTTACTGGCTTTCTTTTTGATCGGACATTCCAATCGTTTCACCAATTCATCCGCGAAACTCTGCGACCATGAAGGATAGAACCTTGAGACAAACTTCAAATTGCTGGCACCGGACCAGTTCTCGTAAAAATTCGGTTCATCAACAACATAACCGACATCGAATTTCCAGGTTGTGTCGTTAAGGACTAAAGGTTTATCTACAATTGTAATCGAGCCAGTGTCTGGAACGATGAGTCCGGAAAGACAATTCAACAGTGTAGTCTTTCCAGATCCATTTGGACCGACTAATCCGGAAACCTGACCGGGTTTGAGATTTAGATTTATAGGACCAAGTTTAAAATCTTTGAATGATTTGACCATATCATCTATTTGAAAAGCAGATATCATGATTCCTCCTGCCTAAATATCTCAGCGACTACTGTCTGGATATCACCGTGCGTTAGTCCTTCACTAATGGCTGCCGATAAAATGGGTTCAAATGATTCCATCAGCCTCTTTTTTGCCATTTCCTTCCTCTGAACCAAACTTAAATCAGACACGAAACTCCCCTTTGTTCGTTTTGAGAAAATCAGACCTTCCCGTCCTAGATGATCATATGAAGTCTGAACCGTAATTACGCTGACCCGCAGTTCGAGCGCCATCGCTCGAATCGAGGGAAGTGATTCCCCTGGCGGCATCTCACCGGTCAGTATCCGGGCTCTGAGTTGCCTTGTAATTTGACTGTGCAGCGGTTCTGACGACAGTTCTGTAAGATTTAAAAGCATGTTGTGTCCTCATTGTACATATTCAATATATACAATAAAGACAAAAAGTCAAGGGGATTTTTGAGATTTTGCAATTTTTTGTGAAAATAAGATTGTTTTTACGGAAAGATCTAAATATTATTTAAACATAATATTAACATATAATCTATTAGTCTATGGAGGAAAAATGGCTGCTACACTTACAGTAGCGAGTATTATTGGTACACCAAAAATTTTAGACGGTCAGTTTGCTGCCTTAAGAAGTAGCGTTAGTGATATGTTGAACAACAAAAATGCAAAAATCTTATCACTGCAATCAATTGTTAATCAGGACAATCCCGACATTATCCTTTTGGAACAGGATGATGAGGTCGTTATATCATTCTCTCCTGATTCTACAGGTGATGATGAACAAGGGTTGAAGTGTTACCAAAATGCTGGCTGCAAAGTTGAATCTGTTTCAGGATCTGTCTACGTTATTTCAAATGAGGTATTAAATTACTCTGATGGTCCAGATGATGCTTACACAAATCCCAACCGAATCGTTGCCTCCAAAGGCAACAAAGTAAACGGAGGTTACATCCTTGGTGGAAAATCCGACAATTTCTCGGTAAAATTCTCAGGAAGATCTGGTGGTGTTGCTATACTACTCCCCTCATCAGACAAATTATTTGGATTCAATACAGAGGTTCTTGTAGATGAAGAAGGGACGGTCAGATTATGAATTGTCGTAGTTAAACACTAGAGTTCTAGTGCAAATTTTCATTAACAATATATTTATCATTCTAAGGAAAGAAATTATGGCTTCAATCATTTCTATCAGCAGCGTGGCAGGTACGCCCAAGATAATAGAAGGTCAGTATGTATCGCTACGAGACAGTTTTAACGATAGGTGGAATAACACCAACTCATCTATTATTTCTCCACCAGTTACATTGACACCAGCTAATCCAGATATTATCCTCTTAAGGAAAGGTGATACTGTAACAATAGACTACTCCGCTGACGTTGGAGGTAATGATGGACAAGGGTGGCTGTGCTTTCCAAACTCCAAAGCAGAGGTTACCACTGTATCTGGGAACGTCTACATAACCTCGTTTAAATCTCTTAAATATTCAGATTCACGAAGTGAAGCATACTCTAACTCTGATCGAATAGCTGCATCTGTTGGATTATTGGTGGGTGGTAGTACAATACTGGCTGACAAATCCAGTAGTTTTTCTATTAAGTTGACAGGTATTGAGGGTGAAGCCCATTTATTTGGTTTTGTGCATCCTGAAGTTTGGGTTGAAGAGGATGAAAACACTGTTACAATATGAATTGAGCTAAAATAACTCCAGAGATTCTGGAGCACAAAATCTCATACAGCTAAAGAGTAATGTAAAGCATTTTTTGATCCAAAAATTGAGGAAAAAATGAAATCAGAAAGCAAAAGGTCCTGTCGATGGTGTGTAGATTATTCTAACCTGGAAACGCAATACAGTGCTTATTCAAAATTGGTCTTTGAGACTGATGATTTTAAAGGATTCGAGGCAGGTGTTGTTCACGGCTCAGAATTGAAAACAAGTTTCGAGGAATTAATGAAAAATCCAGAAAAGACTACAGTTGATTTTCCAGGCTTGATTATTATTCCGAGGGAGCACCTGAATGCTATTGATGAGGAATTTAAGCAGCTTGTTATACAAACTCTGGAACCAATGGGATATACACCTCATCATTGGGATCGTAAATTTAATAAAGGTGGACATCCCGTTATCAGTTTTAAAAAAACAAGCTAAGATAATAAAGTAGACTTGTTTTCACTAAAGTGATTTACAGCTCGACATTGTGATTAAAAAAGTTTTGTGGTTTGGATTCTCCGAGCAGGGATTTGTTCAGCCAAAAATATTTCGATTTCCCTGAGCTCGGAGAGTCCAAGCTCTATATTTCCCCTATCCTATTCAAAACCAAAAGCCGGATTTCACTCATATCTTCCATAGCATATTTTACCCCTTCACGTCCAAGTCCACTGTCCTTCACACCACCATAAGGCATGTTATCAACTCGGAGGGAGGGGATGTCGTTTATTACCACTCCACCAACTTCGAGCTCATTCCAGGCATAGAAAGCGTGATGGATGTTGTTGGTGAAGATGCCTGCTTGCAATCCGAAATCACTGTCGTTGACTTTGGCTATTGCGTCCTTAAACTCGCTGAATTTTTCAACGACTGCTACTGGACCAAATACCTCCTGACAGACGACATTATCTTCTGGTTTTGCACCCTCTAACCATGTTGCTTCGATTGTTACGCCATCTCGTTTGGCTCCACACAGTGCTTTCGCACCATTGCTGACAGCCTCCGAAATCCAGCCGTCAATTCGATCAGCTTCCTTCTGGCTTATGATAGGTCCCATTGAGGTTTTTTCGTCAATTGGGTCGCCCGATTTCAGTTTTCGAGCTCGGTCAATTAGCATTGGTACCAGCTGATCATAAAGATCCTCATGGATAAATACACGCTGAACACCGATGCAGGATTGACCTGATTGATAGAAAGCACCGAAGGTAATCCTGTCAGCTGCGAACTCCAGATCTGTGTCCTTATCAACAATACATCCGGCATTACCACCGAGTTCGAGCACAACCTTCTTCTTTCCGGATTTCGCTTTCAGAGCCCACCCCACATCAGGTGATCCAGTGAAAGAGAGCAATTTCAGGCGGTCATCGGTCGTGAATAGACCAGCACCATCCCGCGTAGCGGGGAGGATGCTGAACGCTCCCTCCGGAAGATCCGTCTCTGCCAAGATTTCACCAATGATTAGTGCGCCGATTGGAGTTAGAGATGCCGGTTTCAGGACAAATGGACACCCCACTGCTATTGCTGGAGCAATTTTATGGGCGGTTAGATTCAACGGGAAATTAAACGGACTGATGAATGAGCAAGGACCTATTGGAACGCGTTTGGTGATTGATTCATAGCCTTCGGCGCGGGGAGAAATGTCAAGCGGTAAATACTCACCGCTAAATCTGACAGCTTCTTCAGCTGCAATTCTGAAAGTGTCAATCAGACGAGTTACCTCTCCGCGAGCATCTTTAATCGGTTTGCCAGCCTCAACACACAGCGAGTAAGCAAGTTCATCATATCTTTCCTGAAATCGTCTGACGCAATGGTGCAGTATCTCTGCCTTTTTAAATGACGGCAGTTTGCGCATCGGATCAGCCGCTTTCACAGACCATTCGATGGCTTCATCAATTGTCTGCGGATCTGCCATTGCAACCTTCGTAACCAGCTCACCGGAGTATTTATTCCTGACCTCGAGGTCAGTGTTTGCATAAACTGGCTTATTTGCCAGATAATATGGGTATTTTTCTTTTAACATATTTGTTTCCTTGCTTAATCAGTAGGTCGAACATTCTGTTCGACTATCCGCCGAAGGCGGATTCCTTTCGTGACCTTCAAGCTGAATCACGCTTCGCGTGATGGACAGGCAGGAATGCCTATCCTACTTTTCGTCAATTAATGCGACAATAACTTCCCCAACCGATCCGTCAAGATCCCATTTTCCGAATAATCCACAGGCACAACAACAACCGATGGTCTGTCGGTAGTACTGAATGCTTCTTCCATTGCTGACCTAAAACCATTAGCAGTTTCAACTCGAATTCCCTTCGCCCCAAATGATTCAGCAAGTTTTACAAAATCGGGATTCTTAAGGTCAACATGCGAGTGCTTTCCAAATATATTCTCCTGCTTCCATTTTATCAACCCATAACCAGCATCATCCCAAATCAAGATAACGGTTGGGATCTTATATCGTACCGCTGTTGCCAGATCCTGAACATTCATCAGAAACCCACCATCTCCACAAAGCCCAACAACATTTCGCTCGGGGTGTATCATTTTCGCGGATATCGAACCCGGGACAGCAATAGCCATCGAGCAGAAGCCGTTCGAGATCAAGCAAGTATTCGGTTCATATGTTGGGTAATGACGCGCAACCCACATTTTATGGGCTCCTACATCGGAGATTAATATATCCTCATCGCCCATTATTTGCCGCAGATCCATTAAAATTCGCTGTGGTTTCATAGGAAAAGCTTCGGACGAACATTTCCCAGCGGCATCCTGATCAATATCAACATGGAGTTCAGTTGAGAACTCCGGGAAACCAATTTCATGCAGCATATGCTCTCGCAGATGCTGAAATTCGGGAACATCAAATTTAAGTTTTTCGGTGACACCTTCATTGATTTCCCACAATGCCGATGCAATATCGGATACTATTTCAACCTCACATTGGTAGTGAGTATCAACTTCAGCCGGTTCAAAATCAATGTGGATGATTTTTTTATCACCGTTCGCGTTCCACCTGTCCGGATGCCATTCTATCATGTCATAGCCAATAGCAATAACAACATCAGCATGGTCGAAAGCTTCTGAAATATGGTCGCGGGAACCCAATCCGGCTGTCAGTAGAGAATGCGGATCTCGGTCATCGATTGCGCCTTTGCCCATAAATGTATGAGCAACCATGATTCCGGTTTTATCCGTGAATATCTTCAGTTGCTTCGATGCACGTTTGCGAATGCACCCGTTCCCAGCAAGTATCAGTGGCTTTTTCGCGCTTGAAAGTATTGAAAGGGCTTGCTTAATTGCTTTGTAGTCGGGAGCGGGACGGCGTAACTTGTATCCTTTCGATCTTATCGGACTCAGGTCGTGGTCGAGTTTTGCGATATCCTCCGGCAGTTCAATATGGCATGCCCCCGGTTTTTCTTCCGAAGCATACTTAAACGCTTTATGAATTACCTCGGGAATATTCTCTGGTTGCCGGATGGTTGTCGCCCATTTTGTGATGGGTCTGAACATATCCACAACGTTCATGTTCTGGTGGGATTCCTTATGCAGACGCATTGTTGATCCTTGACCGGTGATAGCTACAAGAGGCGACCTGTCAAAATGTGCGTTTGCGACTCCAGTTGTAAGGTTGGTCGCTCCCGGACCCAGTGTCCCGAGACAAACTCCCGGTTTGCCGGTGAGTCGCCCATATACATCAGCCATGAATGCCGCGCCTTGTTCATGCCTGCAGATGATGAACTTGATTGTACTGTCGAGCAATGAGATCATCAAATCGGCATTTTCCTCACCCGGAACACCGAATATATAATCAACACCTTCCTCTTCCAGAGCCCGTAAGAATAAATCTGAAGCTTTCAAATTTCATGTTCCCGTTTGATAATAAGCAAATTTCGTAGCTCGGCTTCTCCGAAGCCGGGGTTGTTGATGCGCTACTTATGCCTTTATTTAAGATACGAAAATTATATGAAATTATTTATCTTTTTTAAGTGGTGGTTTCGACTTTTCGTATCGTAATGGCGATTCACGAATCGCCCCATCATTTTCGGTGAGCAGTACAAAAGGGTGATTCGTGAATCACCCATACGGGCGTAATATTATCCCATCATCGCATACAAACAACCTTCCGAACCTCCCGCCTGTCCCCATTCCAAAGCACAAAAAGATAACCTCCAGATTGATTACTTTGCCAGGAAATCCCATGCGAAC
>JABGPL010000046.1 GCA_018644935.1 Calditrichota bacterium
AATATATGTATATGATAACTGCTCAGTACGCAGATATCGAGAGTCAGCCGAGCAACTTCCTGTTCCTCACTCACCGCTGGAGAAATTCGGTAGAATCGGGTGAATCAGATATTCCCAAAGATTGGGCAATTGATTCAATCTGGCCAAATCCATTTAATTCAACAACACAGATTAACTACAGTGTTCCGATTTCGGGAAACATTGAGTTTTCCATATTTGATCAAAATGGCAGATTCATACAAAGTCTCGTCAACGGAAATCACCAACCGGGACGATACAACGTTTCTTTCAGTGCAGATAATCTATCAACGGGCATTTACTTCATACAGATGCACACGCCAACCGGAAACCGGACGGGCAAGTTGATGCTTATCAAGTAGGTTTGAACAGTAATCCGAGTACCTTGAAGAGTGGCTTAATGCCACTCTTCTCATTTTTGGTTGCAATTTCTTAGGGACAGTAATGCATATAGAAATTTTTAACTGGCTGGAATCTATCACAGGTATGAGACAATGCAATTCTACAGGAGAATTCATTTACGACCACATGGAATCCCAATCCGGCGAATGTTTACCTGTGATTTACAAAGAATTTGATCCAACGAATCGCTCTCACTTTGCTGATCGAGCTCAAATTCTCGACTTTCTTATGTCGACCTCAAATGGCAGTATCCTGGATTTTGGACCGGGAGATGGCTGGCCTTCACTCTTGTTAGCACCTTTTGTTAAAAAAGTAATTGGAGTAGAAGGATCAGAAAAAAGATTTGATGTCTGTAATAGAAACGCCAAAAGACTGAGCATCACTAACGCTGAGTTTAGATATATCCCATCCGGTACTCCCCTGCCCTTTCAGGATTGCACATTCGATGGGGCGGTAGCAGCATCTTCAATTGAACAAACCCCTGATCCATTTCAGACTCTGAAAGAACTATTCCGAGTATTGAAACCCGGAGGTAAACTGAGGATACATTACGAAGACCTGGATCGGTACAAAGATGGAAAACAATACGAATATCACATTTTTGAACAGAATAAAAGAACCCATGTAATTATATATAATAGAAATTTCAAGGAGGAATCTGTTCGACAATACAGGTTGACGTTTAACATTTTAAAATCGGAATTTGAGAAGATAGATAATCAAACCGATAAATCTGACTCGTCATTTGATTTAAATCTTGCTGCATTAAAACGTTTAGAAGGAAATTTGGAGGAATGCTGTTTCCTGGACACCAAACATCCTTCGTGCAAGACCTATACTAAATGGATGGAGAAAATTGGCTTCAACTCAATTCGAGCAACATATGACGGTGGAGGATTCGCAGCAAAACTCTTCGATAATTTACCGTTGTCAAAACGCCCCCAATCTATCGAGGAAGTGGATGATTTACTTCGACCGTTAACCAGAGTTGTTGTTGAGATGGACGCGCCTTTGAAGATTAATCCCTGGATTGTTGCGGTAAAGTAGCTGTTTTAATCGGAATATTTTTCCAACGAATAATTAATCCCATCTGAGAAATTGTGGATGCAGGTTCTCGGATAAAGGTTCTAGTGCTTCAGTATTATTGCCATTGAGATATAGAATTATTGTGTAATTTTGGTTTTAGAATTTTGAAGGAGAAGGTCATCCTGATTACAAAAATCAGGAAAATATCTGTAACGCATTCCGCACACGTTTGCTCAAGCCTGATAGTTTTTTTTAGTTTCATTAATGTCTTTCAACTCAAACTGTTAATAGTAGATTCGAGAAATGAGATCTCTGGATTTACAGTGACTAATATCAAATAATGCAAAATAAATTTTCCAACTGTTAAATTTTTGTTATTATCATTTCGTACCTTGTAGTATTGTTGTAAGTGAGCTTGTTTGAAAAAAGAAATGATCAAAAACAAAATAGATTACGCTGAGATTAAAATGGAAAAATTTGGTGATTTTATTGTTGAAAAATTCAATTCTGGAATATGCAATCGTAGAGGTATAGCCAGAAATCTGAGCAGCATTGGTAAATATCGGAACTATGTATACCAACCTAAACACTTACAGGAACAGTGCAAAGGTATCAGAACATAATGAGGCAGTTAAATTTCAACCCTAACCATATAAAACTACATAACAAATGGTCTATTCTCCTTCTTCTAATACTGAGTGTAGCCATTGTTTACCCCTTTTACCATATACATCATATTCACTCCGTAGAGAACCTGGTTCTCAATGACGGATCACTAACTAATACAGACCACATCTCTGATCACCATGATGAGGATGAAAGCACTCACACCAATGATCATACACATAAATATGACAATCATGTTGATTGGCAATTCTTCAGGCCACAGTCAAATAGTTCAGCATTGTCAAATGATGAACTTATTGTACAAGATGTTCAGAACCTTTTCTATTCCCAGAAGGTTGCTTCAAGAAGCAATTTGTTCGAGAGACAGCAACCCAGTGAGCTCCATACATTCATTTCCACTATTCGTGGCCCCCCTCATTTGTCATAGTTGTTATACATCCATCTAATTTTTGATACTGTTTATTTCAATTTTAACGTCCTTTTTACAAGGACTTTACAATGAGGTTTATTGATGAACTACTTTTTTAAACGAGTTTTAACCAAAAACAACGCATTGATTGTATTGGTCGTAGTGGTATTTCTTTTTGCAAGTACCCCCAATGTGTATGCTCATGGGGTGACAGCGGGTGATAAGGGCTATATCCAGGAAAGTTCCGGTACAATGATTGTGCCCTTTATTTATCTTGGTGCTAAACACATGGTAACTGGTTATGACCATTTACTATTTTTGTTTGGGGTCATATTCTTTTTGTACAGACTAAAAGATGTGAGCATTTACGTAACACTTTTTGCACTTGGGCACTCTGTCACATTACTTTCTGGCGTACTCCTCGATATAAGTGTGAACGCCTATATCATTGATGCTATCATAGGCTTTTCCATAGTGTACAAAGCCCTCGATAATATGGAGGCATATCAATCCTGGTTCGGCTTTCAACCAAACACCAAAATCGCTACGCTGATTTTTGGTCTATTCCATGGTTTTGGCCTGGCGACCAAAATACTAGACTACAAGATGTCATCCGAAGGGCTTATTCCCAACCTTCTCGCTTTTAATGTAGGCGTCGAATTGGGCCAGATAATGGGGCTTGCAATAATACTCATTATCATGAGCTATTGGCGAAGATCGGTAAGATTTATGGATCATGCCTATAACGCCAACGTACTTCTAATGGCTGGTGGTTTCATATTCGTCGGTTACCAACTAACAGGCTTTTTCACTTCATAATTAATTAGGGACAAAATTCATGAACAATAAAATACATACAAAAGCTGATCTTCCATCAAAAGCTCAGCTCCTGAAATCAACAATCATCGGCATCGCCATAGCGGCAGTCATTTTAATCACTACCGTTCTTCCAGCTGAGTTCGGAATTGATCCTACCGGAATCGGAAAACTGATTGGCTTGACAAAGATGGGAGAAATCAAGACCTCTCTATCCACTGATGCAGCCGCAGAGCGTTCAAAGAAAGAAGCCAATAAGGATCAATTGAGTACTGCCATGGGAACCAAGGTAGTGGTCGAAACTGAGAAGACAGATCCAAAATCAGAAGCTAATCTCAGTAAGGATTCTATGACCTTTACTCTCAAACCTGATGAAGCGATTGAGATCAAGCTTTCAATGAATAAGGGTGAAAAGGTCAACTTTGTTTGGCAATCTGATAACGGTCGAGCAAACTTTGACACACATGGCGATTCAAAGATACTGAATATCAACTATCATACCTATGAAAAAGGGTCAGTGGCCAAGGATGAGGGTATACTCGAAGCGGCTTTTGATGGTAGCCATGGCTGGTTTTGGAGAAATCGTACATCAGGAGTCATGAATATCACTCTTGATGTTAGCGGTGAATATTCTGACATAAGGAAGATCATGTAGACGGGATCTTTCAGAGTAACTTTGCCGGGTTCTTGCTACCCGAGGGTTTTGTTCGCTCATTGTGTAGCCCAGATTCAAAAATCAGGGCTGCACAGCTGAAATGAAAGGGGAGCGCAAGCATGACTTGCGCACTTCTAGGTGTGCATTAAATTTGCTTGATCCGTTGCCCTGCGGTCCATCCTGCTACAAAAATACCTATCGAAACACCAAGGGCGATTAGCGATGGAATCCAGATTGTAACCCCGGAGACATCTTCACCCCAAACTACAATCAGAAACCACCTCACAAGATACACAATTCCTGTTGCTGCAAGTCCTGCTGTTAATCCATAATACCCACCCAACGCCACAAATGGTCCTCTTGCCATCATTCTTGATCCACCGGACAATGAAACTATCTGGATAAACCTCTCTTTGGCACGAATTGAGCCCATAACTGTCATTATTGTGAAGGTGATCGAGATTATTAACATTCCCAATACGCCCGATCCAACTATTAATCCCGCACTCTGGTAAAATTTGTCCATTTTAGCCAAAATTTCTCCGTCATACGCGACCTCATCAACACTGTCGAAACCCGATATGTCAAGAGCTGTTTTTTCCCATGTTATCGCAGGATCAGCCAATTCTGTCAATGATATAACAAGTGACTTCGGGAGAGGGTTCTGACCGAGCAGATCAAGAATATCCTCACCAAATTCCTCTTTGAATCTTTTCGCTGCGTCAAGTTGCGAAATAAATTCGACACCACTGACGTGCTCCATTTGCAGGATATGGTCAGATAGATTCATCGCGACAGTGGAATCTGTTCCTGGCAGAAGGAATGCCTCAATTTCAAAACGCCCCTGAAGTCCACTCCTCCAGGATTCTACAATAACATACCCATGAACCGTTAGCCCGATCAGGACGAGTGTCAAGGTCATTGAACCAATAGTCAGCAGTCCAATAATACTGATATTTCGGAAATTGCGCCATCCTTCGCTAAGAGCAAAACGTATCATGACGCGAGAAGAGTTCCATTATCCATCCGCATAATTCGCGGATTGTACTTTTCGAAGCGTTCCGGTTGATGGGTTGCAACGAGGACAGCTGTACCAAACAAACTCACCTGATTCAGAATTTCGATAATCTCGCTCGAAGTTTCTGCATCGAGATTACTCACTGGTTCGTCAGCCAAAAGAACCAAAGGCTCATTGACAAGTGCTCTGGCTATTGCAACGCGTTGCTGTTCACCTGTTGAGAGTTCTGAAGGGGAGTCCTTCATCTTATGCGCCATTCCGACCCTGTTTAATACTCTAAGTGCCCTTGCTTTAGCACTGGTTGGTAACCGGGTTTCACATTCTGCAGCCAAACGAACATTTTCAAGAACATTTCTGTCTGTAAGCAATCGTAAATCCTGAAAAACAATTCCCAAATGTCTCCGCCAGACGGCAAATTCTCTTCCTTTAAGTTTAGAGGATTTTAGATTCATCAGGGTGATCTCTCCTGAATCCGGTACTAATTCTCTGGCAATAAGTTTATACATTGTTGTTTTGCCTGAACCCGTTCTTCCCACTAACAGTGTTAACTCACCTTTCATAACTTTAATGGAAATCCCATTAACACCCTTTCTGTTCGGATAATGGTAAGACACATTAAGCATGTCGAGTACTTCGGAATTTTCGTGGGTTTCTACCATTTGTCGCGCATTTTACCTTTTTCTGCAAAGAAAATGAATTCTCAATGATTGTCGATTTGGAGGTTTCCTTGTATATCCATCAGTAACTTCAAGAAGGTCTAATCCGGTTCTAGAAATTAACTTCTTGATTTCCCTGACAGTATATAATTTTTGTTGATGAACCTCAGTGAACATCTTGCCCGGATGGGTATCAACTTTTATGCTGAATTTGTTCTCCTGTACCCTGGTTTTGGAATTGTAATGCATCTGACGCTCCGACCAAAAATCTGGTCCCGATTCAATTTGGCTCCGATTTGAAAAATATCTCTGTGAGTTAAAAATCGTGCAAATGTCAAACAGAAACATCCCGCCTGGAATTAGTGCATTTTTTACTTTATCAAAAAAGAGCTGCAAATCATCAATATTTAGTAAATAATTAACTGAATCGTATAGGCAAAATGCGACCTTGAACCTTTCCACTTCATTTAATTCTAAAAATCTCATTGTGCTGAATTTGGGAGGTCTTTCCAGCCCAACAGATTTGGATTTTGCAATTTCTATCATTGAATCTGAAGCATCAAAAGCTGATACATCGAACCCAAGAAAAGCCAAGTTCAGAGCAAACGTTCCTGTACCACATCCACATTCAAGAAAAGGGGAAGCAGCATTGTCATATCCGAATTCCAGACCATGATCGCCAAGAATTTCTAATGCATAATGTACCCATAATTGATAATCAACATGGCACATTAATTCATCGTATATCTCAGCTAACACTGAATACGAATCAACCAAATTGGACTCAATTTCTTGAGTTTGTTCACTTTGGTCAGGCTTGTAACTTTTTCTCAACTTTTGCAGCATTGCATAGTTGCCAGTTTAATCTAATCAGAGTTTCTTAAAGATATAACAAAGATCATAATTTTGATCACATTAAATCGTCGAGTTGAGGATTTAATTGATTTCATCACTCCTTGATTAACCATCCAAATTACTGAGAACAATCCCTGGTTTTTGTTGTTCAATCAGAAAGCTGAAATCCGTATTGTTTAGTACCTTCCTTTTTCATACCCATTTCTTTTATTCCAGATCTCTTGCGCATGAAAGTTGGGATTTCCCAATCATTTGGTGGATCACTGTCAAGATCTACCTCGAGATGAATTCTCTTTCCTGATTTCGGTTCGGGCACATTCGAATTGCTCACGTCAGCGACATTAGTGGAAATTATTTCATTGCGGGTGGGCTGACTAAATCCCGGGCTAGAACTATCGTTTCTGATTGCCTCTGTTGGTTCACTTCCCAATACCGATTGTGAAACACCCTGTGTATCTGCTATTAACACATTTGCAACTTCATCATCATGACCATTACCCGTAGACTCCTTATCCGAATGGTCGTTTTTCTTAAAAGCCTGGCTCGCACGAAAATGTTGTTTTTGAGGATTGTCAAAGCCGGTTGCAATAATTGTAACCCCATATGACTCGCCAACATCTTCCTTCAAAACCATACCATGAAATGAGACTGCATCTGAACCAATTTTTGCCTCAATCATAGTCATCGTTTCGTTAACTTCAAAGGCTGTAATGTTCTCAGGACCAGTAATATTCACGAGTACTTTTTGAGCGCCTTCGATAGAGACATGCTCGAGCATTTTACATTCAAGTGCCTCGGCTGTAGCCGTCTTTGCCCTTTCCTCACCTTCTGCTTTTCCTATTCCTACAAAAGCATCGCCTCCATTGCGAATAACAGATTTTATATCTGCAAAATCGAGGTTGACAACACCAGGGTAGGAAACGAGATCGGAAACTCCTCTGGTAGCATTTGATAACACAGTATCTATTATTCGATATGCTTCTGTCATTGGAGTTTTTGCGTTTACTATTGACATCACCTGTTGATTAGGAATTACAATTAGCGTATCAACATATTCCCGAAGTTCGTCAATGCCTGCCTGAGCTATTTCAAGCCGGCCCTTCCCTTCCCAATGGAAAGGCAGGGTTACGATGGCAACGGTTAATATATCAAGTTCTTTCGCTATCTTAGCAATACGCGGTGAAGCCCCTGTACCCGTGCCCTTTCCCATTCCAGCAGTCAGAAAAATCAAATCAGCGTCTTTAATAATCTCTTCTATCGCCTCTTTATCCTGCTCAACTGCTTTACCACCAACGTCGGGTTGAGCACCTGTCCCTTCACCCTTAGTGAGTGCTTTCCCCAACTGAAACTTGAATTGAGCCCTATTTTGACTCAATGCTTGAATATCGGTGTTCATCGCATGGAACTCTACACCGGTAAATCCTGACTCTACCATGCGGTTTACAGCGTTTCCACCTGCACCGCCAACTGCGATAACCAGAAGTTTTGTCTGGATCGCAGGTTCATCACTGTATGTAAGGTTTAATGAGTGATTCACCTAACACCTCCCTTTGTTAAATGTAAACTTTCTTTGCCGGTTAATTAGTAAACCAGCCATATAATCTTTCAATGTTCTTTCCGAAACCACGAAAAGAAAACGCAGTATCATCTGAATTAGTAGCCTCTGAATTATTTATTAATCCATATCTTACAAGACCTACACAGGTCGAGTAAATAGGATTACACAGGTTTTTCTCCATCTTGACCGATGTTGCCGGAACACCAATCCGAACAGGCAACCCAAATACCTGTTCACTCAACGACTTAATTCCTTTCAACTGTGCACTTCCACCTGTTAAAACAATTCCTGACAACCCCGAGTTAGAATTGTCTTCTTTCAATTGGTCATTTATGCTTTCCAGTAATTCTTCAACCCGGGCATGGACAACAAAATTCAGATCGCCAGCAGTCACGTAGCGTGAATCTGTGGATTTTCCTGCATCAACAGATATCTCAATGTTTGGGTCCTGTACTTGACCTGTATTGCCATAATTTACTTTTAGCCGCTCAGCGACCTTTATTGGAATATCAAAGGCATCTGATACATCTTTCGTAACAATTTCACCTGCATATTTACTACGTCTGGTCGATTCTATTGCACCGTTTTTAAATATCGCACAATCTATTGTTCCGCCGCCAAAATTAATAACTACAACACCTTTTGTCATTTCCGAATTCATCAGAACACCAAAACCAGATGCCACTGATTCCAGTACAATTTCCCTCACTCCCAATCCTGCTTCAAGAATACATCTCTCAAGGTTTTTAATCGAATTTCTAAACCCGGACATACGGTGCATTTTGACCGTTAATTTTTCACCCTTTAAACCAACTGGACTGGATACAGAACCGAAATTTTTTACAATGTAATTATCAACAATAACCTGAAATATCTGATGATCCGGTGGAGCTGAGACCACATTTGCATTCCCAATTGCCCTTTCAATATCCCTACTGGTTATTGTACCTGCTTCACCATTGTTAAAACCGCCTTGTGAGATTAAAACAGAACCGCTGAGCTTTAGCGATTCGATATGGCTTCCGGTTATGCTGACAATTGCATTGCCAACTCTCACTCCAGCCATTCTCTGGGCCTTGTCTACAGCCTCCCGCACTGATATCATAGATTTCCGTGCATCCACAATCACACTGTCAATTATTCCAACTGAGGAAACTAACGCATAACCCACAATTTGAATGTTGATAGGATCAGTTACATCAGCAATAACGGCCTTTGTATTTACAGTTCCGGCATCAATCGCAAGCATATATTTTGGTTGTCCCAAAATCAACTCGCCACGATTGTAGATTTGCAAATTCCTGACATCTCTTATCCAGCTCCCATCACAACCATATCATCGAAACTAAGATCTATATAATTTAAATCTTCAGGTAAATCGCAAACTTGCTGTTTTAAAAACGTCTCGAGTGTCCTCAGATTAGTCTCCGTGATTTCTCTTTTCGTTCTAATACCTGCGCCTCGGTTCCTAAGCTTCATTTTTACATCGTCTTCTCCAACCACCAATTCACTCAAATGGCTATGAACAACAGGAAATTCTCTTGTAATTTTATCAGCAAGTCGAATCGCTTCTTTGAACAATGTCGATCTCAATAAACGATTCTCTTTAAGGGAAGAAAACGAAATTACAGGCAAATCAATAACCTCACCAGCACCAACAATTGGAAATGTAATACCATCTGAATCGACAAGACGAATCTCTCCATTTCCGAGCACTGCTATTGGATTACGTTCCTGCACTTGAATTTTCAACCGTCCTGGCAAACTCCTCAGGACACGTGCATATTTAACTGCAGGCATTGCCATCACTCTTTGTGCAATTGAGTCGATTGGCAGACTCATTAGATTGGAACCAAGTTCTAATCTCGCAACTTCCAAAACATCTGTTTCCGGGAAACGCTCTAAACCGGTTATTTCAATTACCTGTAATTTCCCCCATGAGCTATCTTCGAGCCAATTTACTACAAAATCCCATGCCAGAGGAGTGCCAATAATCAAAGTCATAAAAACCAAAACAAACACTGTTTTCCAGAATGATTGACTAAAAAACCTGACCTCACCTTTTCCTGAGTTTTGACTATATTTCATCATTAAATCCCAGTAGTTGCAACTCTAACTCAAGTTCTATGTTATGATTGTCCTGAACCAACATTTTTATCGTATTGATTAGATCTACAACATCACTTGCAGTTCCACCTCTGGTGTTAATTGCAAAATTTGCATGTGAAGGAGAAATCTCCATCCCACCGAATTGCATTCCTTTACCTCCGACCGATTCAATGAGTTTCGCAGCATAATTATCAGGTGGATTCTTAAACAAACTCCCAGCCGATGGCAATGTCATGATGTTCCGTCTGTATCGCTCTGTTATTGTATCTTCGACGACTTGAAGAAGTTTCTCTGATTTTTCAGGGACTAATAAAAACTCCGCTCCGAAAATAGTCTTCCCGTCTAATCCAGTGGAAGACCTATAAGAATATTTTGCGTCGTGTTTGCTGATCGTTTGAATTTTTCCTTCATTACAGATAACATTTGTGCTGATCAGATGATCTGAGATTGATGATCCAAATGCACCGCAATTCATTTTTAACCAGCCACCTAATCCTCCAGGAATGCCACTTAATTTCTCAAGCCCTCCCAATCCGTTTTCGGCAGCTTTTCTAACGATATCATTTCCCCATTGTCCGGCACCGGCAATTAGACGGTTGCCATCAATATCGATATTTCTGCACGATTCAGCCAGATCAATCACACATCCGTCAAAACCCATGTCACTGACCAGCATGTTTGTACCATACCCAATGATGGTGTACTGAATACCCTTCGAGACACAGAATTTAATCAGTTTCGAGACATCCTCAATTGAACCTGGATAAGCATACAATGATGCCGGACCTCCAATTCTGAATGATGTGTGACCAGACATCGGTTCATTTATCAGAAATCGTCCGCGAATATCCGCCTGCATTTCCTCGACCAATTGGTTCGATAAAAAGTGATCTGAAATGGGGATATGTTCAGCCGAATGACTCAAAGTTCTTTTAGCCCCTCCAAGATTGACGGGAGGATCTGATCGACGCTACCCGCACCAATTACCATTACCATGTCACCCGGTTTCGCAATTTCGCAGACAACATCCCGGACTTTTTCAATTTCTTCGACATATATAACTGATTTGTGTCCGAATTTCCGCGCTGCATCCGAAATCAATTTTCCGGTTACACCCTCGATCGGGTCTTCACGTGCAGGGTAAATTGGCAATACTATTGCTGTATCCGCCCCAAGCAGAGACTGACCGAATTGCTCAGCTAAAACAGCTGTCCTGCTGTACAAATGTGCTTGAAAAACAACGATGACCCTTCGATTCCACGCGGTTTTTGCGACGTCAATAACAGCTGTAACTGCCGTTGGGTGATGACCGAAATCACTAACCAGCATTATGTCGTTTTCATCCCCAATTATCTCGAATCGTCGATGAACTCCACCGAATCCCTCAAGGGCAGATTTTATGTTTTTAAAAGACACCCCAAGTTCTTGAGCAATTGCAATTGCTCCCAATGCATTCAAAATATTGTATCTACCTGGCAACGGCAGCGTTATTTCCCCTAACACCTTGCTCTCAATTTCAACCGAAAAAGTCGAATTCATGCCCTTGTACTCAGCACTAACTGCCTGAACATCAGCTTGGGGTGAAAATCCATATGAAACCACGTTGCGCTTTATTCTCGGCAAAATCGGGTGCAACGATGGTTCATCCAAACAGACAACTACCCGACCATAAAACGGAGTATTGTTTGCGAATTGAACAAAAGCATCCTCTAACTTTTCAAAGCTCCCATAGCACTCCAAATGGTCTCGGTCAATGTTGTTTATCAAAACCATAACCGGTGCCAGACGCAGAAATGACTTATCATATTCATCTGCTTCTGCTATCAATATTTCACCTCTACCCGACCTGACTCCTCCACCAAGTTTGCTGAGCCTACCTCCAACGATTACTGTCGGATCAAGATTTCCTGCTGTAATAATCTCACCCACTAAACTGGTGACGGTTGTCTTCCCGTGGCTTCCAGAAATCGCAATCCCAGTTTTCATCCTCATCAGTTCAGCCAGAAGTTCTGCACGTGGTATATTGGGAATATTCTGCTCGATTGCAGCCTGTAATTCAACATTTTCGCCGCGGACAGCACTCGAATATATCACAACGTCAACATTCTTTACCCAGGAAGCCTTATGTCCGATGTGAACAGTTGCCCCTAATTTCTCAAGTCTATCGGTTACTTCACTACCAACAAGGTCGCTTCCCGCAACCTCAAATCCTGAAGCTAACATCACCTCGGCGAGTCCGGACATTCCTGAGCCACCAATTCCAATGAACCATGCCCGGCGGAATCTCTTCAATATTAATTGATTCATGCCAATGCCCTGAAGATTTCATCTCCAATAATCTTTGCTGCATTCGGTGTTGCCAGTTTCTTCATTTCCAACGACATTCGAGTATTTGTTTCCGCCTCAGTTAACTTTTCTAAAGCTATCATCAGTGTTTCACCGGTTAAATCTTTGTTTAGGATTAACTTCGCTGCTCCTGCTTTTTCAACTGCTCGGCCATTAGCTACTTGATGTCCTCCCGTTGAATATGGAAACGGGATTAGGACAGCTGGCTTTTCAAATCTTGCCAATTCTGCGAGTGTCATTGCCCCACATCTTGCGACAACAACATTTGAGGCTTTATAGGCTTTTAACATTTTCTGGTGATCAAAGAATTCTGAGATTATCAATCTTTGCTTGTGCTTTTCAGGGATATTAATTGATCCTTCGTGGTGTTTTCCAACTTGCCAGATCAGGTTGTAACCTCTTTCGATTAGTTCCGATTTAACCCTTCCTGTCACTTTGTTAATTGTCAAAGCACCACCACTACCACCTGTTATCAAGATGGTTTTTCTATCTGGATCTATTCCTAATTCGCGTCTGGCATCTTCTTGTGAACAATCGACATTTAGGTTTTTTACTGGATTTCCTGAGATTATGATATTCTCTGGATTGGCTTTTAAAAATCCCGCTGCTGCTTCATATCCGATAAATATCTTCTTTGCTCTTCCTGCCATAAGACGTGTCACCAACCCTGGATATGCATTTGACTCATGAAGAAAATATGGTTTTCCGAGCAACCAGGCTGCTGCAAGTGCCGGCCAGGCGGAATAACCACCGGTGCCAATAACAAATCTTATCCTGTGAGTCCGAAGGTGGTTAATCCCTTGAATTATCCCAATAAAGGCAACAAACGGTAAAATAAGGTTTTTAAGGGAGAGTCCTCGCTGCGGAAAGGACACACGAACGTTACAAAAAGTGTATCCCGCACTTTTTGATAGTCGTTCCTCAATTTTACCGTTTGCACCGATATAGATAATCCTTAAATCTCTAAATCTTTTCTTTAACTCCTCACAAATATTGAGGGCAGGAATTACATGCCCACCGGTACCTCCGCCAGTAGCTGCGCATGAAAAACTCTCAGTCATTTGACTTTATCCTGCGAGACAATCGCCAAAGAACTCCCACGGACCAAAGAGACAGAATCAGCGAAGTTCCACCCGCGGAAATAAAAGGCAAAGGCAGCCCTGTAATTGGCAGCAAACCAACATTCACACCAATATTTACAAATGCGTACATAACCAGTGAACACAACAACCCTGCTCCGAGAAGAAAACCGAAATTATCCGGCTGTGCCTTACAAATCAAAACACCTCGATAGAGTAAAATCAAAAACGCGAGTATAACAGCCGTTGCACCAAACCATCCAAGTTCCTCTCCGACTATTGCCATGATGAAGTCATTGTGACTCTCAGGGAGGTACCTCATTGTCTGGCATCCCTGCCCAAGTCCACCACCCATAAATCCACCTCTGACCAGTGCTATAAAGCCCTGAGTTTGCTGATAGGGCCATTCTCCGCCCTGATATCCCGGCAGGAGGTTATACACAAAATCCGTCAGTCTCTGCATTTGATAAGGCTTTATAATTAGCTTTACAATTAGTGCGCCAACTGTAAAGGCGAAGAAGAAATACCGTTTACGTAAGCCGCCAAGGAACAAAAGTACACTAACTATAAAGACCAGCATCATGGTGCTTGATAGATCGGGCTGCATCATTGTTAAGGCAAAAAGTAAAATCGGAGTAATCATTAAATATCCGAGATCTCGATCAAACTTCCTGCCAATCTCAGGATAATCCGCCATATATCTTGCTATGTAAACAATTAACATACAACGAGCAATCTCTGAAGATTGCACCTGCACGATCCCAAGGTTCAACCACCTTCTGGTATTGTTTATTGAAGGACCAATCGGTGTAAATAGCTGTAATGTCATCAAGATGACTATTGCCAACAGCCCGACCTTGATCCACCGTCTATAGATCAGAGGATCAGTAAACATTCCAAACGCCATCACCACTAGTCCAATCATCGCAATAAACAACTGTCTAAAGAAGAAATGGTATTCTGCAACATAATAACTTGCAGAGTAAACCATTACTACACCGAACGCAGTCAGCGTAAGTGCAGTAACGATTAAAAATTCATCACCCTGTCCAAGAACTTTGTCGACATGATAGAATTTTGGCATTCTGTCTTTGAAGCCAAGTCGTTTTAATACCAGTTCAAAAGACATCACACCAACTCCATGACTATATCCCGAAACTGATCTCCACGATCTTCAAAGTTTGCAAACATATCGAACGATGTTGCGAGAGGCGAAAACAATACGACATCACCGTCTTGTGAGTTTTTTCTTGCCTCATTAATTGCATCAGCAAGTGTTTTGCGATGAACCACCGGCGCGAGTTTACCCAAATCGTCTTCAATCTGTCTGGCTTCCTCACCAATAAGAACTAATTTCTTTACTTTCCCACGCGCTGTTGGAATCAATTTGCTGTAGCCGTCACCTTTACCACGTCCACCCGCGATCAAAACAACAGGCTTTGTCATAGCTTCCAATGCAACACGTCCGGAATCAGTATTTGTGGCCTTACTATCATTAATGTAATCAACACCATCTAATTCACGCACAAATTCCAACCTGTGCGGTAAGCCCTCAAATTCAGAAACAGCCTTTGAAATGACTTCTGTGGTTATTCCTAATATCAGGGCTGCCGAAATTGCAGCTAAGGCATTCGCCTGATTGTGTTTCCCGGGAATTTTTACAATATCCAGGTCTAACTCGACATTCTTGTTTCCGTCTGAACCGGGCAAATTAGCAAAATGCATTTTATCATCTGAAATGAATGCACCCTGATGTAGAGATCTATTTGTTGAAAATGGAAATCGCAGAGAATTTGCAGTCACAATTAGGTCTCGGGTTACATTGTCGTCCGCATTGTACACTATCCAATCATGTTTGGTTTGATTTGACCATAGATTTGCTTTTGCCCTTTTATAATTCTCATATCCTCCATGCCAGTCAATGTGATCGGGAGTTACATTTGTAATAATACTGACATGGGGCTGAAAGGTCTCAATTGACATAAGCTGAAAACTGGAAACCTCCAACGAAATGAGCGAATACTCATCCGTTTTTAACGCAATATCACACACTGGCAGTCCGATATTCCCAGCAGTGAATGCACTTCTTCCTGTGTTAGAAAATATTTGACCTAACAATGCTGTTACTGTCGATTTCCCATTACTCCCGGTAATAGCAGCAACTTCACCATTAAGATATTCCCATCCGAGTTCCATCTCTCCGATTAATCGTACTCCCTGATTCCGCCGTTTTTCAACTACTTCCGAATCCAACCTGATGCCAGGACTGACAACGGTCAAATCTACATCTTCTCTTAGAGCTTCCTTGTGGTTTCCAAGCAACACCTTGCAACTGAGGCTTTCAAACCTGGTCTTTTTCTCCAGGAGCGAACTGTTTTCATTATCATCACTGATAATAATTTCCCAACCGTTAGCGAGTAACAACTCCGCTGCTGCCGTGCCACTTTTTCCAAAGCCAATGATATGTACTTTTTTTGTTATCACTATCTCAACTTAAATGATGTAAGTGTCAAAAACAGTAGGATCAACCCGATTATCCAGAACCGAATAACAACCTTCGTTTCCGCCCAACCACTTAGTTCGGCATGATGATGAATAGGCGCCATTTTAAATAGGCGGATACCAGTACCTGTACGTTTCCTGGTATACTTGAAATAATACCTCTGCATTATCACCGAAAGTGATTCGGTTACCAAAACTCCACCGAGAATAATCAAAAATAGCTCTTTTTTAGCCAGAATCGCCACCGCAGCAATCCCGGCACCGAGGGCTAATGAGCCGACATCACCCATATACACGGAAGCCGGAGGAGAATTGTACCATAAGAATCCAATTGAAGCTCCAAGCAGAGCGCCACAGAATACCGTTAGTTCGCCTGTTCCAGGCAGGTAAATGATATGTAGATACTCACTCCAGACCACGTTCCCGGTGGCGTATGCCAATATTGCAAGCCCCACGGCAATAATGGCAACTAATCCGGTTGCGAGACCATCAAGGCCATCTGCAAGATTAACAGAATTTGATGTACCTGTTATTACAATAATTACCATTATTACATAGGTAAATCCCAACCCAGCTATCGGAGCAAAATCAAGTGACAGGTTTTTAAAAAATGGCACGGTTGAAAACGTGAGATTGTCCGCAAACTGTTGTGATAACAGTTGCGGAAATTGAAAAACAACAATACCGACCAATAACCCCAGTGTCATCTGGCTCAAGAGTTTGTATTTCCCAGCTAATCCATCTTTCCCACGCTTTTTCTTAAGTATATCATCAACAAAACCTGTGACTCCCATCCAAATCATTGCAATGAGGACGATCCACGTATGAGGCAGATCCAACCGACTGAACAGCAATGTTGATATCACAATGGCAGGGATAAAAATCAATCCCCCCATCGTCGGGGTGACTGGCTTGTGCTTGTGTGTGGATGGACCATCTTCTCTGACTTCATCCACCATACCGCTGCTCAGAATCTTTCTAATTACCAATGGACCAATAAAGAAACATATCATGAATGCAACCACAGCAGCCATGCCGGCTCTGAAGGAAATATAGCGGAATACATTAAATGCAAAAATATATTCCTGAAGTGGTAACAACCAGTGGTATAACACTTAAGCTTCCGTCCCAATGTTTGAATTAAAACCCATTTCCGCCAATGCTTCTCTTGCTACTACTCTGTCATCAAAAGGATGTTTAATCCCTTTGATCAGCTGATAATCTTCCGATCCTTTTCCTGAAATCACGATCACATCACCTTTTTCAGCAGACCGAATGGCGCAATAAATTGCCATCCGTCGATTACCTTCAATGGTGACCTTATCCTTATTCTTGCTCTCAATTCCATTTAAAATATCATCTATGATGAGTCCTGGTTCTTCACCTCGTGGATTGTCATCAGTTACAAAGACTATATCCGCCATTTCAGATGCAATCCTGCCCATTTCGCTTCGCTTAGATTTATCTCTTTCTCCACCACAACCAAAAACAGATATTAACCGATTATGATCCAGAGATTTGACTGTACTTAGGCAGTTCTCCAGAGCGTGACCAGTATGTGAATAGTCCACAAATACATAAAATGGCTGCCCTGAACTGATAGGTTCCATTCTGCCTGGCACCATTCTCAGGTTTTTAACACCACTGATAATATGCTCTTCTTCAATGCCTAACGCACTTGTGATACCAACTGCCAATGCTATGTTCTCGCCTTGATATTCACCAACTAAATCAGTCTCTAAAACTAATTTTTTACCTTTCATTTCAATTTTGTATTTCCCGCCGGCAAGAGACTTTGTAACGGTTGACAGCTTCAGATCCCCAGTTGAATCAGAAGACCCAAATGTAATGGGTTTCCCACGACTGGCTTGCAACATTGTCGAGCTCCATGGATCATCTCTATTAACCACAGCTGGGCTCTTGGGATCAATCATGCTGAATAGTATCGATTTGGCGATTGCATAATCTTCCATATCCATATGAAAGTCCTGATGCTCACTGGAGAGATTGGTGAAACCAACAGCATCATATTCTAACCCAACAACTCTACCCAATGCAAGAGCATGACTGGATACTTCCATCACAGCCCACCCACATCCTCTGGAACCTATACTTTGCATTTCATCAAGTAAAGAGCATAATCTGTCGATATCGGGTGTCGTAAGTGGCGCATCAATCCAACGCTTGCCCGTATCATAACCGTTAGTGGTAATAACACCACATTTTTCCCCGGCGGTTGTCAATATCGACTTGATAATATTTACAGTAGATGTTTTCCCATCAGTCCCGGTGATACCGATTAACCGAATATTACGTGATGGATAATTGTAAATGAGATGTGACAACTCAATCAGACTTCGACGAAAATCGGAAACTCTCACCAGCGGTAAAGGACTGTTTTTAGGTAATTTTTCAGTGGTAATTGCAAGTATAGCACCCATTTTGAAGGCATCTTGCAGGTAATCCAAACCATCAAAATTCTTTCCCTTCTTTGCTGCAAAGACATAACCTGGCTGAAGCAATCGAGAATCCTGAGAAATACCGGTGACTTCTTTAGGGAGTTCACCTTTAATGTCTTTAACACCGATTTTGCTGAGTATTTGTTTTACATCAGCCACTTAGAGTTCCCTTGCTGTCAGTTCACAAACATCACCAACTTCCGCACGTGAACCAACCCGTAAGGATTGCTTCACGACCAGTCCTGATCCTTGAGTTGTTACAATCAATCCTGCTGATGTTGCCTCGCAGATAGCATCACGCAAGGAGTTACTAATAAAACGAGGTACAATAACATCCCCTCCTGGCAATTCATGTTCAGGTCCCATTGTTATATGTACTACTGAGCCTGTTTCAACAAGTTCATCCACTTCCGGCAACTGATAGTATGCAACATTTCCCCGCCCATGAACTTTTAGCTTCAATCCATCATTTCGAATTTGCTTTTTAGTTTCTTCAAGTGTCAGTGCACAATAGTCTCTAACCCTGATTTTCCTTTTTGTTTCAAATTCATTGTAAACATTTGATCTCATGATTTCTGGTTTGAAGCTGATTATCTTTTCAGCAATCCTTTGAAAGACGGGTGCGGCAACCAATCCTCCATAATATGCCCCACCCTGAGGATCATCTATTACAATCAAAATTAAAATTTGAGGATCTTCAGCGGGAAAATATCCACAAAAACTAGACAGATATCGTGACTTGAGGTATCCGCCATTTACCAGATCAGGCTTACTGGCTGTGGAGGTTTTACCAGCAATATTTACATTTTTTATCTGAGATCTCGTTCCTGTGCCATTATTTACAGCATCAACGAGGAAATCCGTCAACTGTTCAGCTGTATTTTCAGAAATAATCCTTTCGCCGGATTCAATTGGTTGTATCTCCAAACCATGCCCAGGTTTGCGAGTGCCATAAATAATGCGGGGATTTAATGCAATACCACCGTTTGCGATTGCCTGATATGCCATTGCCAGAGCAAGAGGCGTAACCGCAATTCCCTGTCCGATAAGAACATTTGGTTTTCGTATTTTTGACCATTTCTCAACATCAGGAACGGACCCGACCCGTTCTCCCGGCAATTCTATTCCGGTTTTCTCAAAAAAACCAAAACGTGAATAGAACTTCATTAAATCAAAATCACTGATTGACTCACAAAACTTTATCATCCCCACGTTGCTCGATTTACTCAGTGTCTGCTTCAGAGTAATCAATCCATAATTATGTACATCATGAATTCGCTTTCCTGAAATTGAAATATATCCAGGATTTGTATCTACAAGTGAATTGGGTTCAGCGAGCTGATTTTCAAGCAACATTGCCATAGGTATCGATTTCATCACAGAACCCAACTCGAGCAAATCGCAAATGCTGCCATTCTTCTGATTGCTGGTAGGGGAGGATTCTGGATTATTAGGATCATAGTCATTTTTGGATGCCATCGCGAGGATGTATCCCGTTCTTGGATCAAGGATAATTCCTGTTCCACCAGAAGCATCACAATCTTTCATGCCCATCTCAATTTCTTCCTGAAGTATTGACTGAAGGGCAATTTCAATTGTTAATACAACGTCCCCACCATTGACAACAGATTTATGAGACAAATTTTGTCGTATCTGAGGATTGCCATTTACATCCACATTCACAACACGATACCCAGGAGATCCGCGAAGAATTGAATCGCAAACAAGTTCGATTCCACTTACTCCATTTAAATCAGGATCTCCAAAACCAACGATTTGTCCCGCGACATTATTATATGGATATGCCCGGCAAAAATCCGGTTTCTCAATCAAACTCCATCCTAGATCACGAAGCTGTTCTGCCTGTACGGGTGAAATTTTTCTATCGAGTGTTACCTCATAAGCTTTACTTGAAAGAAGCTTGAGATAGAAATTTCTATTTCTACCAGTCACCAATTCAAGGTCACTGGCAAGTCTCTCAGGATCTAAGAGTTTATACTTGTTTATTGCAATTGTAAGATAGTTTCCAAGATTCTCAGTTAGAGGCAGTCCATCACGCGAATAAATCATACCGCGCAGAGGTTCAATTACAAGGTGCCTCCTCCCCCTCTGATCAGCTATCCGATGTAAACCTTCACAATCGAAAAGTTGGACTAATGTCAGTCGCACAAAAGCGACGCAAACTAAGACCAACATCACTGAACTGATAAAGGAAAATCTCTTTCTAGAATTAAAATCTTCCAAACTCGGATCTCTTTTCATAGTTTATCGAGATCTAAGTGATAGGTGAAACATGGAAATGACCCTGTAATCTAATTTCTCTGGAACGGTAGCAACCCATAGCGTGTCTGCCGGATATTTCTGGCAAATCATTCCGAGTTGTTCTGCTTTTTTACTTATCCTGACGTATTCTGTGGACTGAGCCAAATCTAGCTCAAGGTTTGATGCATCATTATACAGGCTTCGGTTGGTAATTTCAGCTGCTATCAGTCTGCTGGCTAAAATGTTATGAAAGTGCTCCTTCCAGACCCAAATGGACCCTAAAAGGAAAAATGCAGCTACAAGTGTGAGTAGTTTTCTCACCCAGTCGGTCGGCAGGTTAATGTAAGTCGTCCACCCCTTCATGTACGGGCTCACTTTATGTGTGTAGGTTTAACTCAAAGAATTATCTGTATTTACCCTTACAGATACTGAAAACGAGGCCAATGTGCCTCGGAGTTACATTTTTTTTGCAGCTCGAAGTTTAGCTGATCTGGCATATGGATTTTCACCTATTTCAGCTTCGCCTGGTGTTATTACTTTCGGAGTCAGAACTAAGAGCTTTGGTTTTGTATAACAAACACACACCGGAAATTCTGGTGGGCAGTGACATTTTTTGCTCCAGTGTGAAAAGAATCTCTTGACCTTCTTGTCTTCAGTGCTATCGTACGAAAGGCATATTAAAACTCCACCAACCCTCAACAACTTCAGGGCAGCAGCCATAGCATTATCAATCGCATCAAGTTCCTCATTCAAAAACACACGTAACGCCATATAAACTCGACTCAAACTTTTTATTTCATATTTACCTGGACATACCTTATGAACTATAGAGGATAATTCGGAACTTTTTGTTAAAGGCCTATTCTTTACAATTTCCCGCGCAATTGGTTTTGCGAACCTCTCTTCACCATACTTTTTGATTATTGCTGCTAGATCATCTTGAGGTAAAGTGTTTAATAAGTCAGCAGCTGTCGTCGGATCGTCAGGAGAATACCTCATATCAAGTGGACCTTCAAACTTGTGTGCAAAACCCCTGTCAGGATTTTCTAACAACTCCCTCGAAATTCCCCAGTCCCCTATAATTCCATCAAGACCAGGTATTTTTTCTTCCTGTGCAATCATTTCAAGATCAGAATGATTGCCATATATGATATTTACATTTTCAAACGGGCTCAGTCTACTCGTGGCACGTTTTATTGCTTCAGGGTCTCTGTCAATTCCATATAATGTCAATTTCTTTTTCGTTTTCTGAAGCAGCCGGATAAAATATCCCCCGCTTCCCAATGTCAAATCTAAGAATTTATCTCCTTTGGTATCAAGAAGATAATCGGTTACAGTTTCAACCAGAACGGGTTGATGAAAGTCTGTCATCCGGCTTTAGTGTTTAGTGCAAACATGAACTATATTCTTGAAAATAATTGTTTTGCAACATCATGTGGATCATAATCAATCTGCCGTAAATGATCCTTGAAGCTCTCAGGCTCCCAGATTTCCATTTTTCCTCTCACACCTGCAATTGTAACCTTTTTCTCGATGCCAGCCCATTCCAATAACTCACCGGGTATGCGAACTCGATGCTGGTTATCAATCGGGCAGGTAATTGACCATGAATGCAAAGCCTGCATCATCTCACCATAGTCACCATCGCTCATGACGTTGAGGAAATCGTTGTCAAGACTCATATTCCACTTTGACAGTGGAATGAGCAGCAAACACAAATTGCTGCCTTTTGTAGCAACCAGTGTTTTGTTGTCAATCTCCTGAATCATTGATCTGTAATTTACAGGAACTTGTAACCTTAGCTGACCATCGAGAGTGTGTTCCCATTTCCATGTGAAGTTATACAGGACTTTACTCCTTTAATTTCAAACGTCTACAAAATCAAATCCCTAACAATCCCAAATTCTTACTTTTTGAAGACGAATTCTAAAATTCTTCCCCTAATGGTACCTGATAGGATAATAAAAAAAACCACTATTGTCAAGTGGAATTCATAGAAACCTTGGGAAAAATGATAATGAAACAGCCTTGAAGACGCTGAAAACCATGCCTAGCCTTTGATTGGGAGGTTTATGTTTTTTTTTTACAATTTTGAATCACATATTTAGTATCGAACTTATTATATTATCAATACATCGAACCCGTTACTCAACATCGACATAATCGCAATAAACTCACAAAAAATGGATACATTTCTTTTGAAATTTTTCGATAGCTCAATAGGATCGTTAAAAACAATTGATGACTGATTTGATCGTCTTCAGAGTAAAGCTCATATTCACAAATCGGATGTTTCAATTGAAATAGGGTTATGTCCTTTGAGGAACCAATAAAACGCTTTTTAAAAGACAGATACAACACCGTTTAGCAAAAATGATTTATTCATTTTTTACGTCTGCAATCGAAGTTCCATACCAAGTTTTCATCCCGTTACGCTATTCGATATTGACACCTAATTAATTTTAGTGTAACTTTAAATATGAGTGACTTCAACCCCATAACCGAAAACGTACAGTTCGATACTGATTTCTGGCATAAGTACTCCGTATGTCCATATCCGAATTCTGAAGAACATCCCTATCAGCCCCTTGGCTTCACTGAACATCTACGTATCTTTGATGAGCTTCTTACTGGTTCATGTATTGAAGGTGATATCAATTGCAAGATTCCAATTCCTGACCAGATATGGATTGGTGCCGGATGTGATCCCTATTGTCATATGGAGAAACGGGAGCGAATAACACGACGAGTGCTCGAAGTAATTGCGAAACACAAATGCTCGGTTTTTGTAGCGACCCGCAACACTCTCGCCCTAAGAGACATTGATCTAATTCAGGAGATCCATGAGAATAGCTATGCAACGGTTGCAATTACGTGTTCAAGTTTGCACATTAAAACTCTGAGAGATATTGAACCGCGAGCCACATCTTTGAAGAACCGGAAACTGATTGTTAAGCGGTTTCAAAGAGCTGGAATCCGTACAGGATTAATGATTACTCCCTTTATCCGAGGATTGAGCAACAGTAACGCAGAGCTTGAAAAAATCTTCCGATGGTCTGCTGAAAACAACCTTGACTTTGTATTGTTTCCCAATCTGTCTGTCGATTTGAGAATGAAGGCTAAAAACAATGCGGATTTGATTCAAATAAAACGGAAAGCGCACCCAACCGGGATTTTATCCCCCCTTGAGTACCCAGGCGACGCATCTGCAGATCGCACAATTTTTGAACTATCTCAGAAATACGACATTTCACTTAGAATTGGGAGATTCTGTCCATCAGATTTCAGAAAAGAGAACTACCGATTTGCAGCCGATCTTGCTAATCTGGCTTTCTATCGAAGGCTATGCAACCTTCCGTTCCGTGCATTATTGAAAGTTGCACGTTCTGTCAATTCATTAAATTCGGACATCCAAAATCTGATCAGGCTAAATTCACTTTTCACGCAACCCTGGATGGATAAATCAGTTTTACCCGAAGCAATGGCAATTTTATCGGGCGAATCAGTCAGAAGCATGATAAAAAGTTTCAGTACTCTCTCTGTGTCGGTTGAAAAGCATGAATAAGAAGAATGGACCGGAACCTTCAGAGGCTATCGTCCTTCGTTCAATTCGACATGGTGAAACCTCAAGAATAGTAACTCTTTTTGACCGGGAACATGGCAAGTATGCGGTTATTGCAAAGGGTGCTCGGCGCAGCAAAGGGAGCGGGAACTCTGGTACACTTGAACCGCCGAGTTTGATTGAAGCTCAAGTCTACTTCAAGAAAACTCGATCGGTACAAACTTTGGGACATGTCACACTAATTGATGGATATCGTGCCATAAAATCCGATCTATCTGTAACAGCGTATGCATCAGTTGTTCTTCAATATTTGTACCGATCATTCACAGATGGTGATGCAAACGAAATTGCTTTTTTAAATGCAATTCGAGCGCTATCGAACTTTGAACATGCTCAAAATCCATCTGAGACCATAGCTTCTAACATCATGCAAGACAGAATTAGCGAGCGACTTAGGTTAATTCTGGGCAGTTTTCAGTTAGAGCTAATTGAAGCATTAGGATTTGGAATTAGTTTATTGGAATGTCCGGTCTGCCATAAATCTGACCCGGATATAGGACATTACAACCTGCTCGTGTTTGATTCCGGTGGCATCTGCTGCACGTCCTGCAAACCTTCCGGAAATCAAGCGCAACCGTTAACAGGAGAAACCGTTAGGATTCTCCGCAGACTGTCTAGTAATGGTGTTTCAGGAATAAAAAACCTTCGAGTCAGCAAAGCAGCAAGGGATGAGTTGATTAACATACTCGGGAAGTACCTCAAATACCATCATCATTCACTTGGTGATTTAACATCGCTCGCAATGTTGGATAAACTGGAAAATCCAGTCATAATTTAAAGACATTCATCTGGATCGTTTTAGAAAGGAAGCCCAATGAAGAATCTTCATTCAACCGTTATCTTATTGTTATTAACCATTTTCAGTGGCGGATTGTTCGCTCAGACATTCGTGGAAGGAAACGTTTCTGGAGTCTGGGAAAGACCGGGAAGTCCATATATAGCGACTGAAGCAATATCACTAAACGATGGTGATACCCTCATAATTGAACCCGGTGTAGAAGTTCTATTCCGAGTGGAGTTCCCTTTCTATGTAAGGGGTCTTTTGCAAGCAATCGGAGCTGAGGGAGATTCTATATACTTCAGACCGGAATCTGAAGAAGAGGATGCAAGTTGGGGAGGCATGAGATTGATTGAGGCTGACAGTTTAACTCACATCTCGTACTGTGTGTTTTTAAATGGACGTGCTCTCCAGGATGGTGATCAATTTATTCCAGAAGCAACTGGAGCAAATCTTTTCATTACCGGTGAAGATATCCTTGTAGAGAGCTCAAGATTTTCAGGCGGATATGCACGAAGCACAGGTGGTGGGATCGGCATCTGGGCTGGAAGCCCGACAATTTCAGAATGCTTGATATCGGGTAATGGATCAAACTACGGCGGTGGGATCGGAATTTATGCTCAAAGTAGCCCAAATATCGAAAACTGCCGCATCGAAGGCAACCTTGTTCAACGAAACCGAAATCCTGCAGGTGGTGGGATGTTTATTTGCCTTGAATCACATCCCATCGTTAGTAACTGTATGTTCTTTGGAAATGTATCGAACGGGGAGAACCGTTGGGATTATAATATCACCGGCGGTGGTGGATTATACATTGGTTTCGAATCAAATCCTGAATTTAGCGATTGTCAGTTCGTTGAAAATGTTTCGATGGGAGCTTCAGGTGATGGTGGAGCTCTGGCAATTCGTGCCGCTTCAAGCCCCGAATTCACCAATTGCATCTTCGATCAAAACGAATCAAGGGACTCCGGTGGAGGTCTTTACATTCGTGACCAGGGAACCAATCCACTGTTTGAGTATTGTGTTTTTAGCCGGAACACCATTACTGACGGCGACATGGACGGCGGTGGCGTCTACATTCGAGCTGGTTCTGGATGCGAGATCCGGTACAGCCAATTTATTAATAACGTCTCTGACTGGGGTGGTGCATTAGGTGTAAAAGAACCACCAGCATGCAACATCCATCACAATTTGTTTATTAACAATGGCTGTAGATTGGGAGGATCAGCGATCTCAACAGATGATGATCTCGGTGAGAATCCATTGGTTATCCAAAGCTGCACATTTGTTAATCAAAGATATACCGGACTAAACCCCGTTCCATTAACAGCGCGCCCACGTGGTGATTCCCGCGTTGTCATCTCGAATTCAATCATCTGGGACCCCAATCCACATTTCCCGGATGAAAACGTCTTTGTAAACTACTCGCAAGTCTTTGATGGATATGATGGTGAGGGCAACAGTGATCTCGATCCTCTCTTTTTTGAGCTCGATTCAACAAATTACAGCCTGAGCGGTAATTCCCCATGTATTGATACCGGTCACCCCGACCTGCCGGCTGACCCGGACGGCAGCCCGGCTGACAGAGGCTGGCTCTATTTCCCGGGTAATGCTTTCGAAGGTCTACAGGTCGATTCCTTAGCTGTCGAACTTGAATATATGGGATCGGACACACTACGTCTTTCATATATCAATAACACAGGGGTTCCGATTTATATCACACCCCTCGACAGAGCAGAAGAAGGTGATCCGCTCGCATTTATAAATGTGACTGCATATACTGGTGATTCAGACATCAATGGCATTACAGCTACAAAAAACGGCTGCTTCGTATCCGGCGGCAACAATGGTCAGGAAGGCAATAATGTATACTACTTTGAAGACTTCAACTTCATGAACCAATTTGCCCAACCCGGAGACCCCAATGGTGTCGGCTTTTTGGACATAACTTCCGACGGTGAAAATGTGATTTTCGGAGCAGAATCAAACCGGGCATATGAGTTCACGACAGAAGGTGAACCCGGAGACCCATACGATATCCGCTACAATGCAGATCCGCCAATTGAATATGTAAAAGCAATAACAGCCATCTTTGAAGAAAATGGAGCAAATTGCGACTTTTATCTGACAGGTGACGAAGGCTTTATTGTCTGTGCTGACGGAGATATGTGGGAACGTGGCAGGATGGAAATTGGTGAACGGATTTACAGTATGGCTTCCAGGAAGAATACCAATGCGATTTATATTGTCACCCAACCCGTTGAAGGAGAATTTTTACTTTCCCTGCTGCAACTTGACGATGGATCGATTTTTCCACTATATAATATTAACACACTCGACGGCTACTCACTGTCCAGCATTGATATCACCCATGACATGATAAACGGGAAAGCCCATTTGCTCGGTGTTTTACAGGGCGATAATGACGGAAATGACATGATTTTCTTTGAGGAACTCTACACCTCCTGGATGGTCGTCAAGCCTGAAGTAAAGAGGGTTCTTCCTGGTGAGGAAGTATTCTGGAACATCGGTTTTGCTGGAAATGAAGTTGAGCCCGGAGATTATATGTCCAGTATTGCCATTTCAATTAATGGCGGTGGCGTAAGGAACACTATCCCGACATATATGACTGTGCTTCCTGAACCCGTTGATACAAACGCTGTTTCACTGGATCATCCAGAATTCCCAAAAGATTTAGTTTTGAGTAGTGTATTCCCGAATCCATTTAATGATCGCGCCCGTTTTACCTATTCCATCCGCGAAGCCGGCTGGTTGAACATTTCACTGATAGATCAAAGGGGACGTCAGGTAAGATTACTCCAGGATGGACACAAAACTACCGGTGACTATCAGGGCTGGATAAATGCTCATTCAATTCCATCTGGAGAATATTTCCTTAGATTAGCGTTAAACAACAAGAAGGTAACGAAGACCGTAATTATTTTAAAGTAGAAACATGACTAATTTCCTGAAATTATTGAATGTGCTGATGATCTTAACACTGTTCTGTATTGAGTTATCGGGTTGTAGTGCAAGCTCAAATGCAACTGCGCCAAGAATTACAGAGCCTGAACACGAAGTTGGTGACATGGTTCTCGTTTCAAGCGGAGAGTTCAGAATGGGCAGCCAACCATTCATATTTGATGCTGACGAAAGTCCATTACATACTGTTACTCTAAGCGCATATTATATCAATGTCTTTGAAGTAACAAACGCTGAATATGCCACATTTCTAAGCGATACGTCCGGTGGTACATACCATTACTGGTTTGAAATGGATATAACTCAGACTGCTGACGGATTCGTTGCCAAACCTGGTTTGGAGAACTATCCGGTAAGATTTGCTAACCACGATAATGCAACTGCCTACGCTGCATATCTGAACGGCAGACTGCCAACAGAAGCTGAGTGGGAAAAAGCTGCTCGAGGCCCCGGAAATGAGAGGCATTTCCCCTGGGGTTCCCAAATCTACGCAGGGCAGGCAAACTGGGATAATCCTGAAGGTCTGTGGGAGGTTGGAACAGCAACCGGAAAGTCATATTATGGCTGTAGCGACATGGCAGGAAACGTGTGGGAATGGACAGCAGACTGGTACGACGCAAGTTATTATCGTTACACAAATAATACAAACCCTCAGGGTCCCATATCTGGTGAGTTTAAAAGTGTCCGTGGTGGTGGCTACTTGAATAATAGCGAACTACAAATGCGCTGTTCAGAACGACAGGCTGTTGACCCGGGTGGACGATACGTTGACCTGGGATTTCGATGTGTAGTTGATTCGGCGGTTTATGTCAATAATCGTTTGGGGAATTAGTTTGAGGGTGCTCAGGCTCAGCATTGATCAGTCAGTTTTACTCAAACCGCCAATATTGACAGGATTTCAGAAAAGGCACATTAATTTGTGCCTTTTTTCTTCATCCGAGCTACGAAGTGCTGAAGCCATGCTTCAGCAAAAAAGCACAGGAGAAGCTGAAGCATGGCTTCAGCACTCCTAAACAAAATAAATAGTAGTTAAACCATACACAAAAGACAAGAATAAATGCCCGGTAGTTTCGACAACGTCTTCATCGACCGAGTGCGCGATTCGGTAAACATCTCGGATATAATCGGCGATTACGTCACTCTAAAACGCAGTAGCGGTGGGAGCGCAATTGGCCTCTGCCCTTTCCACAAAGAAAAGACACCATCCTTCAGGGTCCATACTGATCGGGGATTCTACAAATGCTTCGGCTGTGGTCGGGGAGGAAATGTCTTTACCTTTCTGATGGAAGTTGAAGGGCTATCCTTTATAGAAGCTCTGAAGAACATTGCTGAGCGCACTGGTATTGATCTTCCCCAACAGCAATACAGTCCTGAGGCTGCAAAATCCCGAACTGACCGGGATAAAACCCTCGATTCCCTGCTGAGAACTTCCAACTTGTATCAAAAACAGCTATTAGGGCAGAATTTCGATAAAGGTGGAGAACCAACCGGAATTTCTCCCGATGCCAGAAAAGCCTACAAGTACCTTCTTGACAGGGGCATCGATCACGAAATGATAGTCCTCTATCAACTCGGCTGGTCTGAACGGGGATGGGACGGATTGATATCAAACTTGAATCGCGCGGGCGTTGATGGTCATACTCTTGTTCAAGCCGGATTGGCACATCAGAAAAAATCAGGAACCGGATTCGTCGATAAGTTCCGAGCTCGGGTCATGTTCCCTATCCTGAATCTGTCAGGAAAACCCGTCGCATTCGGAAGTCGACGCATCGACGGAATAACCCCTGACGATGATAACGCAAAGTACATCAACAGCCCGGAAACATCCATTTATCATAAAGGTGAAAATCTCTACGGGCTTTTCACTTCGCGGGAACACATCAGAAAGGAAGGATTTGCATATCTGGTAGAAGGTTACACCGACCTGCTCGCCCTCGTTCAAGCGGGAATCCATAACGCCGTCGCGTCACTCGGAACCGCTCTGACTGAATCCCAGGCAATGCTGATCGGCAGATTTGCCAAACGTGTTGTTATTCTCTATGATTCCGATTCAGCCGGAATCAGCGCAGCGATCCGCGCTTCGGATATTTTCACATTAGCTGGACTTGAAGCAGAGGTCGTAAAACTCCCCCCCGGTGAGGACCCGGACTCTATTCTGCAAGCCAATGATGCGGAATATTTGCACAACATCCTCAGCGATAAATTATCTTTTGTGGACTTCAGGATTCGGTCGGAAGGCTTTGAAAATGGTATGGGACAGATGGAAAGGATCAGGTCTGCTCGAGGTCTGTTAGGGACAATCAAGTCAATCACTGATCCACTGAGACGGGATATTCTATTGCAGGAGCTCTCCACCCAAATCGGAATCCGCAGGGAATCTCTTGAGCAGGCAATGTCAGAAATAAGAGTGCGCAAACCCGCTGAGGAAAATGGACGAAATGTCACCCTGAAGTTCTCTGGAGATGCGATCCCAGAGCGCGATTTACTCCACGCCTTGATCAGCTACCCGGCCACTGCAATGGACTGCGTCGGTAAACTGTCGCCTGAGCAGATAACTCACCCATTCCTGAAAGAGTTATTCCTACATTTCGAGCAGGCGTACCTAATTGATAGTGTGATAGACATAAAATCCCTGCCCGAGAAGTTCACCAACCCCGCACATCGAGCTTTCGTAGCCTCAGCCGTAATGGACAGCGAAGAATCCGCCCCCGAACGCGCCACGGAAGAAGCCGAGACTTCAATCCGCGCCATCCAACGCCGCGACCTGACGAAACGCACCAAAGACCTCGAAATGCAAATCAATGACGCCACACGAGACAAGAAACCCTACCGTGATTTGCTAATTGAATTGATGGATTTAAAGAGGCAACTGGAGGGATTTTCGGAGACCGAGCAACCATAGGGGCACATCAGCACGTGCCCTCGCATCCTATTGGTAAATCATGCATATTTTCAAAGAGTCGTAGGTCGGGTTCTTAACCCGACGAATAATATCCCCAAAAAGGTTGTCGGAATAAGATTCCGACCTCCACAACTGGATTAATCCGGGATTTTTTTAATGAGATTTTATGTTCGAATAATCATTCTTCTCGCAGTTCTTTCGTTGCCAGCTTTGGCATTGATAACCGGTGGAGGGAATGTGCCTAATCTGGTGACTGAATCGGACGTCACCCAGCTCATTATATACATTTTACTCGCGCTTGTAGTATCGTTTATGTGCTCAATCGCGGAGGCGGTGTTGCTCAGCGTAACTCCCTCCTTTATAGAAGGATTGAAAGAAAAGAAGCCCAAGTTGTCCGGCTTGTTGAAGAAGTTGAAACAAGAGAATGTCGATCATTCCCTCGCAGCGATACTTACGCTGAACACGATCGCACATACAATCGGTGCAATTGGTGCAGGAGCGAAAGCGACAACCGTCTTCGGCAGCGCCTGGTTTGGTCTGTTTTCAACTTTAATGACTCTGCTGATACTTTTTCTATCTGAAATCATTCCGAAAACCCTCGGCGCTCTGCACTGGGTAGTACTTGCGAGGCCTGTGGCTCTGTTCGTTCAAGCATTAATCCTCGTGCTTTTCCCACTCGTCTGGATATCAGAACAAATCACCCGACTATTTTCTCGAGGACAAAAAATTCATATTTTCAGCCGTGACGAGTTAATCGCCATGACGCGGATTGGAGAACAGACGGGAGACCTGCGCGGTGACGAATCTCACATTATCCGTAACCTGTTTCATTTCAGTGTACAGAAAACTACAGACATAATGACTCCTCGCACGGTAATTACCGCCCTGCCTGAGTCGATAACCATCACGGAGGCTGCCGAACAAGCCGTGAGTATTCAGTTTTCACGATTACCCGTTTATAAAGAGAATATCGATAACATCACAGGATTTATCCTGAAAGAAGATATACTCTTGAAAAAGCTGCGAGGCGAGGAATCCGAATCTCTGACCTCCTTGTGTCGAGAGATACACACTGTACCGGAGTCAATCCCGCTGCCAGATCTATTCAAAGATTTGCTCACCCTGCGGAAACATATTGCACTGGTAATTGACGAACACGGCGGTACGAGTGGTTTAGTGACTCTTGAAGATTTGGTGGAGACAATGGTCGGTCAAGAAATTATGGACGAGACCGACACGGTAAAGGATATGCAGGTGCTGGCGCGCGAAAAATGGAAACATCGTGGCAGGGGTAAAGCAGAGTCGTAGGTCGGGCTCTTAACTCGACGAATCGTGGGATATCGGAATATTATTCCGACCTGCGCCACCGCAAAAGTCAAGTCTCATCACAGTGCACAGCTAAGAACAGGGATAGCATAAATTATCGTCACTTTGTCACCCTTTTGGCGGAAAGCGGTTGTGGGTGGGGGATTGAGGTGGTGACGGAAAGGTGACGGAAATGACGGAAATGTGATATTACAGAACTACGTTTCACAGCAGATTGCGCGGATTACGCTGATTATCGCTCGTCATTCCGGACTTGATCTGGTAATCGGCTTGCCGCTGGGAACGAAGTGAATCAGAATCCAGCTTCGTAAGTCGGCATCTTATGCCGACAAAAATCTTCCATGTTCATCACATCTTCCCCACAAGACATTTCACATCGGGTGCCATCGTCTGGCTTGCTCAGACATATTTCTCCTAACCTCTCCGCCAACTTTTTATTGCTGATATTTTAATCGCAACTTACGTGGGCTCCCGGACCATGAAGGTCACGGGCTACGAAGCTTTTGCGTTAAGGTAAACATTCACCTTTCACAATAACACGAGTTGCAATTATCTCGCCAGTTGGTACGACATCTTGAGGATATATTTTACCACTGACTCGAAGGCAAGCCACTTCTTGAAAGCGCATAGCAACAAGGATGGACGCCAAAACATGAGGCTTTGGTCCCATAGGGATAAGAGTGATCTCACCGTCGGGACGATGTGGTGCAATCGTATCAGCCAAATACCGATAGCATGATTCTAAACTTGATAGCGGAATATCTAATACGGCCTTGGTCTTGTGATTCCTTATAAGCTCTTTGTTGACATTCTGGGTATAGTTAAAGTAATTGTCCGATGACTCGGCTGATGCAAGAAAGGCGTAGACTGTATCCGCCTCAAGGTGGTCTAAGACACAAAGAGCAGCTAAACCGTGAAATCCAAGACCAAAGACTGCCACTGACTCGCGTTGACGATAAGCCCGGCCTTCACATCCCGGTATGGACACCATCTCTCTGATGACCATCGGGTACTTCGGTTCCTCATATCTACCTCTCGAGTAAACAAAATCTATAGTAACATCCCTGCCAGATACAGCAACACGAGCCCAATTCAGAACTGCAGCGTACCAAAGTCGAGACATAGAGGAATAATCTAAGAGAATGCG
>JABGPL010000047.1 GCA_018644935.1 Calditrichota bacterium
GGGTTAAAGATGAGTAAAAAACTTTGGGTCCCTCCTTACCGTTGTATCGGGTGCCGTTCCTGCGAAATAGCCTGTAGCTTCGTACATAGCAAGTCACCGATGAATCCTGCATTGACGCGGGTTCGCGCTTTCACGTTTACCGCCGAGATTTCTTCGGTAATTCTGTGCCTTCAATGCGACGACGCGGCATGTCAGAAGGTGTGTCCGACCAATGCATTGGACCGCAATTTAGAAACCGGTGCCATAGAAGTCGATACCGATAAATGTGTGACATGTAAGATGTGTACTGTGGTTTGCCCGTTCGGAAATATACATTTCGACCCGGGCAATGATGAGATCGTAAAATGCGACGTCTGCGAAGGCGACCCCGCCTGCGCCAAGTTCTGCCCGACACGCGCCCTCGAATGGAGCGAACTTCCATCTCCTGACCTCGCCCCCGGTGAACAGATCCAGGTCCCACCGTTGCCGTTGACGGCTCGGCTTTCTAATGGGTAGGATGGGTCAGGTGGATTAGACTATAAAAAGTACTTTTGTAAAAGCACCCTCATGAGACAGGTTCTCTTGAGGGTGTTTTTTTTATAGTTGCAAAGTTGGGTGTGAGGTGAGTAGATTGTAGATCCTGATGAGATGGCTGATAGGGGGAATGGGGTTGTTTGGAACATCTATCAAATTGGTCAGTTAAACGGTAAAATCTGTGTTTTTATGCGATTTGGCATTTGTAACAACGTCTAGAAGTGATTTCGCGTAGGGGCTGATCCCCGATCGGGGTCGAGGACAAGTTAATCAAGCCTTTTAGGTTATCTAAGATATGATAGCTCAATAAATTGCCCCCTACAGTAACTACACGTATGCTACGCAAATACTTGTTTGGAAATATAAAAGGAGGAAGGTAGCATGAGCAGAGTCATGAGTGTTCTTGTGGGTATTTTGGTAGTATTAGTACAATTTTCTGTCGCGGTTCCGTCTGACGAGATTACCTTTAAGACGGCTACAAAAGCGCCAGAGGGGTTTGAGGCATGGACATTTTTCTGGAAAATGCCAGCAATAGATGATGACGCTATTCTGGAATATGTGGTCATTCAACCAGACGGTATGGAGTATTTTAGGTACAAGATATCAAAGGGAACGAAGAAAGGCACCGGCATCAGGTCAGATTTCTCGCTGGATTTTGCCGGAGGTGACCCAAGCGTATTCTACGGCAAGGAAATCATCTTCAAATTCAGGGTTAACAAAGGCAAGATCAAGTTTGATCCGAAGGCAACCTACCACTTTGAGTTTCAGAACAGGGTTGGGGCAATCAAAGAATAAAACCGCAGAGCAAATCAATCGAGTAAGGATTCTGGAAGCTTTGGTCTCCTGTCTGGCAAAAGATTTTGGGCCAATCGGGAGATTGGCGATCCTGAGGAAGGAGGCTGACTGGTTTGTTTTGTGGAGAAGAAGAGATGTTTTTGGGGGAATGGGGTTATGGTTGGGAGATATTGCCAATCGGGAGATTGGCGGTCCCGGGTGGGACCTGTATATAATCGGCCGGGAGGTTGGAAATCACGTGGGTATATTCCTCACTACGATGGTGAGGAAGTTATTCAGCATGTTACAGTGCATCTTGCGGATAGTCTGCCTAAATCAGCTATAGACAGGATTGAGGATACGATAAGTTCTATGCCAGATGCACAACGTATGATTGAGCGTAGGAAGCGTATGCATGATTGGATAGATGCCGGATATGGTTCATGTGTTTTATGTACTCCGGAAATTGCGGAAATGGTGCAGAATACTTTCCTGCATTTTGATGGAGAACGTTACCACATACATGCATGGGTTGTGATGCCAAATCATTTCCATGTGTTGGTTCAACCAATAAACGGGTGGGCACTGAGCAAGATTGTGGCATCATGGAAGAAATTTACGGCGCGTGGGATTGGTGGTTATTTGAAAAGGGAAAAGCAGGGCAATCGGGAAGCAACCAAAAGCTTTGCCAATCGGGAGATTGGCGATCCCGGGAACGCCAATCTCCCGATTGGCAATTCTGGGAGCACCAATCTCCCGATTGGTAGTTTAAAGCAAAATCCCACCTGGCATCGGGAGTATTGGGATCGGTTTATCCGTAATGACTGTCATTACATTCAGACTGTAGAGTATATTCACAATAATCCTGTATTGGCTGGATTGGTAAATACCCCAGAGGAATGGCGGTGGACCAGTGCTGGGGAAGCGGAGGCTGTAACATGAATGAAGCCGGATACGGCGTTAAGGCATCACACTTGGTTGACTTCCTGGTGTAGGCAAATAAGCAAAACAGGACATTATGACTATCCGCTATACTTCTTCTCGTTTTTATTACCAAATAAAATCGCCTAATCGTCTTAACGTTGATACTGACCATGCCAACCGACAGTGCAAATAGATTTAAGATGCAGACAAAAATGACTTGACCCAAGTTTTGGAACCACGCCAATTTATGCTTATGTTAAGGGAATGACAACAAAACCAACAAAACTACTAAACAAGAACTTCCTGCTGCTCTGGCAGGGGCAGTTTGTTAGTTTGATTGGGAGTCAGGCGCATAACATTGCTATGCTGTTCTGGATCAAACATACGACCGGTTCTGCCAGCTTGATGGGGACGATACTGATGCTGGCGATGATTCCCTCTGTGATTTTGGGGCCTATTGGGGGAGCACTGGCTGACCGGTTTTCTCGTCGTAAAATAATTGTCATCACAGATCTCCTGAATGGGTTGCTGATATTGAGTCTGGCTGTGCTGATGTTTTCGAAACCTGATTCGACCACACTTGTCATCACATGGTTGTTTATTGTTGCTGTAGTCAACGGAATTTTGAGTTCATTATTCCGTCCGGCAATCTCAGCATTTATTCCTGATCTTGTTCCAAAAGATAAAATTACCGGTGCCAATTCGGCAATTACATCATCAGCACAATTTGCTCAACTTATTGGTCAGGGGCTCGGTGGAGTTGCTTTCAGATTGCTCGGTGCCCCGGTGTTGTTTCTGATTGACGGATTGAGTTTTCTTTTCTCTGGCATTAGTGAGCTGTTTATCTCAGAACCTGAAGTTAAAACCACTGAGAAGGATCTCAAATCAAGTCCGCTTAAAACCTTTCTGAACGAAATAAAGGAGGGCTTTCACTATGTCTGGCGTCAAAAGGGATTGCGCGAACTGATTGTGATGGCGGCTTTCATGAATTTCTTTGGTGCTCCGTTTGTTACTCTATTGCCTTTCTACGTTGAGAACGTATTAAACTCAACAACCGACTGGTATGGAATCCTGCTGGCGACTGAAGGGATTGGAGTTCTAATAGGTGCAATCGTCACAGGAGCTCTTAAAATCAGTGGAAAGACCCGGTGCAATCTGATGCTTATTCTTTTACTCTGCGTTACGTTATGCGAGTTCTTTCTTGGATTTGCACGGACAATTCCTTTAGCGTTGTGTGTAATGTTCCTTCTCGGATTCTCGTCAGGAATGGTAAATGTGTACATCGGCAGCATTATCCAGATGGCAACTCCCCAGGAAATTAGAGGTCGGGTTTTTGGCTTATTGGGCGCAGTGGCTTCAGGACTGATGCCAATCGGGATGGGACTTTCAGGCATTATCGCCGATATGACTGGAAAGAATATTCCGCTCATTTACGCTGTAAGTGGTGGTGCAACTGCAGTCCTCGCAATCTACCTGGGTACCAGAACAAATTTTAGACGATTTCTTGCTGGAAATTAATCCATCATAGCAGTAGGGTCTTAGCTGGAGTGTTGGAAATGATGAGCTCATGTTTTGAAAAAGTGTTGGTCTAAAATATCAGATATTGAGTTCACCGAAAGTAATGACGGATGTTCGTCGTTGCGAGGAACGCAGTGGCGAGGCAATCTGTTTGAATATATGTAACATACGGAATTGCTTCACTTCGTTCGCAACGACATTACTTTCAACAATTGCTATAAAATTATTCTGTACTGGAAAAACCGAAGATATGATTTGATAATTTTATTTCTCTTTCTCATATTTACGAATCACTTTCATCCATTGAGACATTCATGAAATCTACTTACTTCGGTCGAGTTAATCGGGCAATTGACTTCATTGAGTCTAACCTCGACAGAAATATTACACTGGAAGAGTTGGCTGAAGTTGCCAATTTTTCCCGTTTCCATTTTCATCGCATTTTCAGCGCAGCAACAGGCGAAACTCTATTTCAATTTATACAGCGCGTTCGGCTGGAAAGGGCGGCTTCTCTGTTGCTACAGGATACCGACAGACCAATAACAGATATTGCATTAGACTATGGATTTTCCTCTTCGGCGGTTTTCGCTCGCTCGTTTAAGAACAACTTTGGAATGAGTGCGAGCAAATGGCGAGATGGTGGGTATATTGAATTTAGCAAGCAGCGCAAAATGGTCAGCAATAATAGTGAAACGCTCCGCAAATATGGAGAAGAATCTCCGGCATTTTTGGTTTATCTTGAGAGAACAACGTCTGTATTGAAATGGCGAATTCAATCAAAAGGAGAAAGGCCGATGGAAAGTAATGTTGAAGTTAGAGAGATTAATGACATACACGTTGCCTATATACGTTATGTCGGACCGTATGCCGGCGATGAGAACCTCTTTGAGGGTTTGTTTGAAAGACTCATCAAGTGGGCGGCACCGCGCGGATTGTTTACACCTCCGGATACAAAGATATTGTCAATCTATCATGACGACCCGAAAATTACCGATGATGAGAAACTCCGCACCAGCGTCTGCGTCACCGTACCTGAGAATACCATTGTTGACGGTGAAATTGGAAAAACAGTTGTAAAAGGTGGAAAGTATGCAGTTGGTCGCTTTGAGCTTAATGCAGATCAATATGGAGAAGCCTGGGGTGCTATGTATCAGGGATGGCTGCCTGAAAGCGGGTTCCAACCGGATGATGAGCCTCCATTTGAACTCTACCTTAATAATCCAAAGGAACACCCCGAGGGGAAATGTATTGTCGAGATTTGGATTTCAGTGAAACCGTTATAATCTCAACCAGCATCTTTTGTAGTTAATCGATGCCTGCTTCTAACACCAGTCAGTTCATCATGTTTCTATATCGCCCTCAAGATACAATTTATTTTGAGGGCGTTTTTATTTATCTTTCTAAATCGGAAATATGAAGCACAGATAATCAGAAGCGATTTCTTTGGAAATCCTGGATTCCCGTGTCCACGGGATTAATCATGCTGCGAGCTGCTCCACATAAGATGAAAATAGTCTGGATTATCCCCCCCCTTTAGTTCCCCCCCGCAAGCGGGGGGGAGATTTGGGAGACTATTTTCTGTGGAATGAGGAGCACGAATAAATTCTTGCTTAATCTATTTTCCCGCATAGCCTGCAACTGTTCCGGGTTACGATAACTTATCTCAGCAGAACCATTTTTCGAACCTGAGAAGCATTTTCGGAAGTGAGTTTTGCGAAATATATTCCGTTCGGCAGGTCCTCTGCGAAGAAATCCTTAGTGGAACTACCGGCATTCATTCTATGGTTTAATAGAACTTCAACATCATTTCCAAGTACATCAAAAATGGAGAGGTTGACATTTCCCGGTGATTTCAGAGTAAACGTTATGCTTGTGGTTTGATTAAAGGGATTCGGAAAGTTTTGCAATAGTCTAAAATCCTGGTTTGTGAAATCATCTGAGAATTCAACTTCACGCGGTTCAATCAGGCCATTTATATCATATCTCGACAAAAATCTCCACACTTCAGTGGGTGAATCGAAATACCAGGGTGAGCGTTCCGATGATTTTGGGTAGGAATGTCCATCATTTTGCATGTTATGGATATTGACTTTCTCCAGTATCAATTCGACATTAACTCCATTATCACCACTACTGTAAACTATATGATCGACTACTACGTCATCATCTTCGTCAATCTCACCCAACCTGGTTGAGTCAGCATCAGCGTCACAATTATTACTATCCACCCAAAATTGTATGACATCCCGAATTGACAAGTTTCCATCTGCACCACCATACGAGACCTTGCCATCGCCCGTATTGTTTATCATCAGAACCGGTGTGGGAGGTAGTGGGAGATGTTCATATTTAGCTCGAGTAAAGTCGCGCATGGAACCTTTCACAGGGGCAATTGCAGCAATTCTTTCATTTAAATAGCATGCTGCTGCCTGGCACATATACCCGCCATTGGAATACCCCGAAGCATACACCCTTGTCTGGTCAATATTGTACATGGATGCGATGGTATCGATCATCGCCTCGGTGAATCCAATATCATCCGGATGGGCACCATGTTGATATCCACAATTCCAGCGGGAATCGCCATCACGCATACTTGGAAGAGCCTGTGGATAAACGAGGATGATCCCGGTTGTATTAGCAATAGAACGAAAATCTGCTATTTCCATAAATCCGTCCCTGAATTGATTTAAACCATGAAAATTGATCAGTAACGGAGTGGGAGTATCAGCCGAATATGCTACAGGAATATACAGCAAATATTCACGTTGTACTCGGGCATGTGTCAGGGTTGTGTCAATAGTCTGCTGGGCATGACAGAGGCATGTCAATACAAATATCAACTGAAGAGTAAGTTTTGTTATCACAGTTCCCTCTTCAATCCGGCTTGTCGTTCGGAGCGTATGCGGGATATCCCTTCGTGTACGAAATTATAGTCAGGAATCAACCGCATGCCATGCTCTGCCGGTGTTATAGGCGAATCTCACAATTTATCTATTATAAATTAACTATTTTCAGTTGGAATATCCAGTATCAGAGTCCAATTCCTGATAAAACACGTCTTTCCACATCACAAACGAGAGGTTTTGTCATTCCTGTGCAGGTAGGAGAACACGACACGTTATCCGTGATTGTCATTCTAACAGAAATCATAGAATTATTAGTTTGAACAAAATTATTTATAGTTGAGAAGGTCTGAGTCAAAGTTGAAAAATTCAGGCAACATTCTTACTTTAGATAGAACAATACTGTCAAAAAATTATTAAGGGAGGAATCGGTATGAACACAAACCGGAAGACTGCTAAATCAGAAGATACGTTCTTGAGTCTGAGTATGCTGGCCGGGTTGATTCTGCTGGGACTGTTTTTCTTAAATACCACTTCTATCGCTCAGGAATCTGTACGTGTTCATGTTTCTGGTGAACCTTCCCAAGCTTTTCGAGTTTCGGGAAATGAAACTGGAAGTGTTTCTGCCGCTGCTAAGAACCTAAACAAGCCTACGGTTTCAGCCTTGCAGTTACAGGACGATAAGATGAGAAGCAAGCTTTCAACATTATGGACTGCTGTGACGCTCAATATGATTACTGCGGATGTTCTTACTCTATATATACCAGAAAGTATGGAGGAATGGGATGATTATGCTGATGGCAAAGAATCTGAGTTTATGCTGGGTGGCGCAATAATGTATCAGGTACCAATCTCAATGGTGTTTCTCTCAAAGATATTACCCCATAAAGTAAATCGCTGGACAAACATCATTGCAGCTGGAGTGATGTCAGGAGCAGTTCTTGCCGGCGGCGAATCAGAACCACACTATTGGGTTTTTGCAAGTGCGGAAGTTATCGGTATGTCACTAATTGCCTGGAATGCATGGAAGTGGGAGAATCCGGATGGCGACAATAGAATTAAAAATGTTAACATGCGCATAAATGTAAATAAAGAAACTTACGGTTTAGCATGCAGTTTCAATTTTTAACTTTGTGTTATTAATATTTAGCCCGGATCTTGCATCCCGGGAATAGCGATTAGATACCAAGAGATAAGAGATCCCGATGCGAAACTAAAGAAGGATCATCTAAGTGAAGAATGAGTAAATAGTTCATTTTATATCCTAGAAAATAAACTGGTTAAGGGATAATTAAGTATACTGTCCCCATAATTATCTTCAAGAAGTAGTTAACCCTTACCCTTCCGACCATACCGAATACCGAGCCTGTCCATTCTGTTCCTGAGTGTACTGGGATTTATCCCCAGTAATTCTGCTGCTCCGGCAGGTCCGTGAATTTTTCCATCGGTTTTGGACAGCACCGCTTGTATGTGCCTGTGGACCACGTCGTCCAGTTTATCAGTTGAGTTAAATTGCTCTGGTTGATCTTGACTGACTAAGGATTTCCTGAGGTTCATGTAATCAAATGTCAATGGGCCTTTCGGATTAAGGATTAAAGAACGCTCCACTACATTTTGGATCTCTCGAACATTACCGGGCCAATTGTATTCCAATAGGCTGTCGATTGTGCCAGGAGATATTTTGGGAATAGCGGGTAATTTCAACTCCCTGGCTTTCAGGTTGATAAAGTGTTGCAGTAGTGCTGGTACATCCGATCTTCTTTCTCGCACCGGGGGAATCAAAATTGGAAAAACATTCAGCCGAAACCATAGGTCCTCACGGAACAATTCAGAGCTCACCATCGCCTTCAAATCGCGATGCGTAGCCGCGAGAACTCGAATATCAAGCTTAATAATATCTGAGCCTCCAACTCTTTCAATCTCGCTGTTCTGAAGGACTCGTAATAGACGTACCTGCGCCTGAAGTGGCAAATCACCAATTTCGTCGAGGAGAATAGTTCCTCGATTTGCCCGCTCAAAGAGTCCGCGTTTCTGGGACAGAGCTCCGGTAAAGGCACCCTTTTCATGTCCAAAAAGTTCGCTGTCGATCAGGGTTTCGGGAATTGCCCCACAGTTTACTCTGATAAAGGGTTTATCTCTGCGTGGAGATGAAAGGTGAATGGCGTTTGCAATCACGTCTTTGCCTACTCCTGTTTCACCAAGGAGTAAAACCGGGCTGTCCAGAGAAGCAACCTGCTGAACCTTGTGCATTACTCCCTTCAGCCCAAAACTAGCCCCAACGATCTCATCCCCGGACAAACGTTGTAACTCCCCACGCAGATAACGATTGTCGTCAGCAAGTAGGTTTTTCAAATCCAATACTTCGCGGTGTTTAAGCGTGTTGGACATTGCTACAAAAAATGGCTCTTTCAGAAGATGAAATAAATGTGAATGCTTCTCGGTAAAGCGGTCGTTGCCCTCCGCGAAAAGAGCTAGGAACCCCATTGGGTGTCCGTCTATAAAAAGAGGCAAAGACATAACAGAAGACAGTGGCAAATGAAAAAAGGTTTGAACGGTTCGGGAAACCGGCTCACTTTCAGGAGTGTTACCTACGAATACATCCGGCAGAGTATGGTCAAGGAGTGCTGATCTAAAATTCGCCATTGCCATCTTACCATCATCGGCTAAGGGGACTAATACGTTGTGCATACCGCTCTCAGTAGTAGTAGCACGGGCAACAACTCTAACTGTTCCAAGCTCTAACTCGAAACGCGCCAGCCATAAAGAATCTGCAGGCATAAAATGCTCCAGATATTTTATACATTCACGCAGACCCTTTTCAATATCCAAATGTCCGCAGAGACGTAGAGTTGCCTCACGAAAAAATACATTTTCGTCCATTCTAATTTCCGTGCTCAGTAATCGAAGAATTGCCGTATATGGTAAATATATGTTGGATTGTCGCATATCGCAACAATAATTGTCGTATTTGGTGATTTGAAGGAAGGGATTTTATGTATCGTATTGATAATAAGTATATAATGTCTATGGCACGACTTTCGCATTATAAATAGCAGTAGGATCGCAGAATATGCAGACGCCATTTTGTAGAAAACAACATGGCACGAAAATTTAACATGTTTAATCAGCAGCAACATTATTGCTAATAGTAGCAATAATGCCTGCTAACAAGGAGAAGAAGATGAAAACAGGTCTAATGTTATTATTTGCGCTTTTGTTAGCGCTCCCCGCATTGGCTCAGGACATTGGATCAGTGAGTGGAACTGTAATCACTGAAGAGGGTTTGAGCGTAGAAGGTGCCGATGTCATTATTCGAAATGATGATCGTCAGAGTTTTAATACACAAACTAACCGAGAAGGTGCATTTGCCTTCGAGGATGTTCCCATAGGTGTTTGGACTATTCGGGCTTCTATGGAGAATATGGAGCCGGCGGAAGAACCAATAGAAGTTGCCGCAAATGAAAACACATCGATTGATCTCGTTCTTGGAGATGGAGGTGGTGGCGGAGGCGATGAGAGAGTCGGTTCAGTAACCGGAATTATATTCACAAACCAAAGAGAACCCGCAGCCAACGCCTTCGTTATTATGTTGAATGACCGAAGGGAAAACCTCCAAACAATGGCAAATGGGCGTGGAGAATTTTCCTTTGAGATGATTCCCGAAGGGGCATATTTTATACAGGCTCTAAAAGATGGCTATGGTTCAATTGAGGACAATCTCGTTGTAGTTAACAATGAAGAAACCGTTATAGAACTTGTACTCGACGGTGGCCCGGTAAATGAGAATGGATTTGGCTCAGTAGTCGGGCATGTTTTCAGTGAGAACGGACGACCAATGATTGATGTAGAGGTCATCCTTGCCGGTGAGAGACACAATAATCACCAGGTCAGAACAGATGAGCAAGGTGGATTTGCTTTTGAGCGAGTTCCGGCGAATATGTACAATATAATGTCAGCTCATGTAAATGAAGGACCTGCTATTGAAAATGTTCAAGCCATTGCGGATGAAGAAGTCGAGATTAACCTCGTGCTCGGTATGGGACGAGGTGGAGCGGGTGAAGATCTCAACCCAGGTTTTATTATGGGCTCGGTTTGTGATGATGTCGGTGAGCCCGTTGTAAATGCAGAAGTCCTTTTAGCAGGAGGCGGAGGTTTCCTCTTCAGAGCAAAAACTGATATTCAGGGATGTTTTAGCATTGATCAAGTTCCTGGAGGTGCATATCATGTCACTGCGGTGCGCTATGAATTTGGTCTGGCAGAGGAGGATGTTAGAATAATTTCTCGAGAACGAACAGAGGTTACTCTTGTGCTTGGTGGTGACTCTGGATACAACAATGTCATAGAAAATCCTGAGAATAATATCCCAATCAATTCTGCCTTGTTAAGTTCCTACCCGAATCCGTTTAACCCAGTTGCCACGGTTGGCTATGATTTAGCGGAAGCCGGTTTAATTGAACTTTCAGTTTTCAATTCAGCCGGGAAGCAGATACAGACATTAGTCAAAAGCTTCCAGACTGCTGGAGCACACCAGATCTCATTCAACGGTCAATCACTGCCCGCTGGAACATATATTCTCCGTCTTGAGACTGCAGGTCAGGCTCAGATGCAGAAGGTTCTTTTACTCAAGTAGTGATGTGGTATTATAATGATGGGATGGAAACTTCTCAAAAGCGCTGTCAGGTTTTTCCTGGCAGCGCTTTTAGTTTATTTGATGAGTGTGATGCTTCAATGTTTTTGCTCGGGCTTGATACCCCAGCCATCATCGTTCTTATGAAACAGCATTCCTCAAAGGGCCGGAAATGGGGTGTTACTGTCGGTGCATTTAGTACTGTTTCTGAAAATGATTTAGATAACTCATGACCACTATTCAATCAGGGTCTTGCCATTGTTGTAGTGATCAGCACATTGTTGTTGAGATGTAAAAATTGTTTACATACGTATTGAGAAGTCATATCAGATTAGATATTGTATTTTCAAAAAAAACTATACTTTGTAATAATGACAGTCTAAAATAGTGTTTATGTGGAACTCCACAGTTAGAACTTGTTGGAAACTGTTTCACTTGATAGACCTGTCCAGTTTTTGTTCTTAAAAGTTATCTGCTTATTTTATACCTGAACGTAGGTTCCAAATATATTTTTAATTGGTTATTATTATTTACATCCTGCATCGTGAGCCACTGAACCATCCAAACAAACAAGCTGAAAATTCAGGCAGAATTTTGAATAATCTTATTCCTGCATTCATTGTTGACAAAGTTAAGAAAAATGAAATGTATGGGCAAATTATTGCAACAACAATGTTTGTCGATATCATTGGATTCTCAACGATTACCCAATCTCTGGCAAAGTATGGCAAAGAGGGGATTGAGGTACTCAATAAAATTCTGTATGAGGTTTTCAATCCTGCGATTGATGAAGTGCATAACAATTCTGGATTTGTTTCGAGCTTTGAGGGAGATGGGTTTACATCAGTTTTTCCTGAGCCAGCAAATACTCATACTGTCTGCCAAACAGCACTGCATATCAGCGAAGCAATACGATCTTCAAATCCTCAGAAATTAAAGTTCGATTCTTGCGACTTCCATGTGCGAATAGGGCTATCTCACGGACCAGTAGATTGGGGAATTGTTGGTTCTGTTGATTATAGCACTTTTTACTTCAAAGGTTCACCAATTGAAAACTGTGCATTTTTGCAAAAAAAGTGCCCAGATGGTAAGATTTTATTGGATCAAAATCTATTCAGAAAGATCGGTGAGGAAATCTACTGTGAGAGTTATAAGGAAAATTATGTTTTAACAGGGTGCAAGCAAAAACTCAATTCTTCACCCCCACCTATTCAGTCTTCTCAAGTTGACCGTGAAATCGCACAAAGATTTCATTCAGTTTCAATGTTAGATAACAAGTCTGCCGGTGAATTCAGGGATGTTGGATGTGTTTTTATTTCAATGGGTTTGCCCGAATTATATAAAGATATTAATGATGTTGTTGGTCGGATACTCACGATAGTAGCTGACTTCGGTGGGTACTTCGAGGGACTTAGTTATGATGACAATGGTGCTCATTGCCTCATCATTTTCGGAGCTCCGTCTTCCTGTGAAAATAATGCTCTGCAGGCGATCGAATTTGCCGATTATCTAAGATTTCAATTCAACACGGAGTTTCGTGCTGGAATAACATTTGGACAAGTATTTGCTGGAATTAAGGGCAGTATCCAGCACTCTACTTATGGTGTAATTGGGGATGTCGTTAACCTATCGGCAAGGTTTTGCCTGCAGGCAAACTGGGGTGAAATTTTAACAGATCGATGTTCCAACGAACAAATTCTTACAACATATTCATCAGAGTTCATCGGGAATTTGGACCTGCACGGATTTTCAGAGCCGATTCCTGGATATCGTCTCTGCCACAGAAAATCTGATTTTGGAATTAAAAAATACTCCGTTTCACTGGTTGGTCGGCAGGACGAGCTAAAACATCTAAAGAATAGATTGCTGCCACTTCAAAAGGGACAAAATGCTGGAATAATTTACGTCTACGGAGATGCCGGGATTGGAAAGTCACACTTCATTCGAGAATTTTCAACGAGGAATAACCTTCAGACGATTTCGCTTGCATCAGATAAGATACTGAGGAAAAACCTAAATCCAATTGTTAGATTTCTGAGTAATTATTTCAATCAGGTTGGAACTGACACGCCCGAAGAACGGAAGGAAAAATTCAGTCGTAAATTTCAGAATATCACTTTAAAAATTATTGAGTTATCAAAAAGTAAAGGGGAATATTCAACTCTTGCTGAGGGTATGAAAAGAAATGAATCAATAATGGGATCTGTTATTGGATTAAGTTGGGAAAATTCACTTCACAGTAGAATTCCACTTGATAATCTGGAAATTGTAAAGCATTTAGCTATTAAGGACTTTTTTCTCACTTTGAGTGTAATTAGACCTTTAGTTATCTTAATAGAAGATTTTCAGTGGATGGACAACGAGACGATCTCTGTTCTGGAATTATTGACTCGAGACGTTGATGATTATCCAATCCTATTGATTGCTGAATCACGGATCAGGGATGATGGATCAAAGCCAAGTCTCGACATTGACGATCAAACTACTGTTACCGAAATTAAATTGACAGAGATTTCATTTGAAGATTCAACCAAATTGGCAAAGAATCTGCTATCTGCTCAACTCAGTGAAGAACTACAGATGTATATTTATGGGAAAATGAATGGCAATCCTTTTTATACAGAACAATTTTGTCTGTATCTTCGAGAAAATGATTGTCTCAAGTTAACTGAAAATAAATTACATTTAGTACAGAAAACAGATGATATCCCGGCTAATATTAACATGATTCTGATCTCGAGAATTGACAGACTATCAGCAGAGTTAAAGGAAGTTGTGCAGGTTGCCTCAGTTCTGGGATCAGAATTTGAAGTCAGGATACTGGTCTCGCTCATTGGTTTTTTAAAATCATTGGATTCAGATCAAACTGATATCAGAAATGAAGATGTTGTAGTTCCGCTAATCACAGATGGATCGAAGCAGAATATCTGGTTTGCGTTAACTGAACTAAGATATATTTTTAACCATATTTTGCTGCGGGATGCAGCTTATGAGATGCAATTGCGTTCGAGATTACGGATACTTCATCAATTAGCAGCAGAGACGATTCTTAAGGTATTCCCAGATGATAATTCCTATTTAGTAAACGTATCTTATCATTTTGAGGAGGCTGAAGAATGGGAAAAAGCTACTGAGTATTACCTGAAGGCCGGCACATACATGTTTCAAAAAGTCCAGTTTAAGGATGCTGAAAGGTGCTGTAAGAGAGGATTGTACGCTTATGATAAGCTTATAGAACCAAAATTGGAAATGAAATCGAATTATTTGTTCCTGCTTGGAAAAATCTATTCTGATCTAAGTGAACTCGAAAAAGGTGAAAGCAGTTTAACTGAGGCTCTGAAAATTATCACAGATATTCACGGCAAAAGATCCTCTGAAGCTGCAGTTGTTTTTGAAAAGATTGGAACTTTATTCAGGACCAAAGGGGATTATAAAAAAGCCTTATCTTATTTTGACAGGTCACTTGAGATCAGCCTTGAGCTTTTTGATGAGAAGCACGAGGATGTTGGGGCATCATACAATAACATTGGTATCGTCTATTTGAAAATGTATGAATTGGACGTTGCTCTGGAGTATTTTAAAAAATCTCTGGCAATTGTAGAAGATACTCCTGGAAAAAACCGTATTAATGCAGCTGAAATTTATAATAATTTAGGAACGTTATTAGCTGAAAAACAAGAGTATGACAAAGCCATGACATATCATGAATCAGCTTTGGAAATCAGAAAAGAACACTTTGGCGATCGACACCCAGAGATTGCTCTTACATATAATAATCTGGGACAAACCTCGACTGAAATGGGTGATTTTGAAAAAGCACTGGATTACCTGAACATAGCTCTGGAGATGACAAAGGAATTTTTTGGAGAGCGACATCCTCAAATAGCAATGATTCATAATAATATTGGCCATGTCTATTTTCTTCGCGAGGATTTAGCGTCAGTATTACCTCACTTGATGAAGGCTCTGAATATTAAAAGGGAGATATTCGGGAAAAATCACCCTGAAACAGCTCTGTATTTTGACAACTTGGGTACGCTATATGGAAAAATGGGTGAATTCAAGTTATCTCTTGAACACTTAGAAACATCATTTCAAATATTCAAAAAGATATTCACTTTAGATCACCCACGAACTGCACTTAGCATGGAGAAAAAAGCATCCGTCTACTATTACATGGATGACTTTAAACGAGCTGAACCACTATTTGAAAAGGCTCTCCAAATATTTGTCAGTACTGTCGGTGAAAACCACCACTTAACTGTGATGACTCTCGAAGCGATGATTAGAATGTATCAGGATTCTGAAAACCGAATCCGAGTCGAAGAACTTTCTAAAAGACTTTACAAGATAAAGAATGCTGATATAGATTAATGGGAAACAATTAGATCATGGAACAAAACCTGATTGAATTTTTCAAACAGAACTCGCTGACTCAAAACTACAGCCATGCTGAGCTTGAACAGTTTGTTGAGCTATTTACAAAAGAAATCTATCCACCTGATTCAACTATCCTGAAGGAGGGTGAGAGAAACAATTCCTTCTTCTTTCTCTTTTCCGGTGAAGCCAAAGTTCTAAAACATGATGAAACAAGCAATGATTTCTTTCAGATAAATCAAGTTATGACTGGAGATCTGTTTGGTGAAATGTCGGTGTTAACTGATGAATCTGTTTCCGCCTCAATTGTTGCGAAAACAAAATGTACAGTTCTAATATTAAGTCAACAACATCTTCTTAGCAATGAGATTTTCACAAAACTGCTCTTGTCCTGTACAAAAAGTCTGGTGAGTAGAATCCGTTTTCTTAGCGAAAAACGTGCAAGATATATTGCAGAGAAAGCTCTTGCAGAACAACAGAGATTGATCTTCCAGATTGAAGAAAGCAACCAGATCCTCGACCAAAAGAAAGCAGAGCTCCGAGATACTAAAAAGCACCTCAGCAATTTTTACTTAAAGCAGGGTGAGATCAATGAGTTTATTGCCCCTGGAAAAATAATCGGCCGCAGTAAGCGAATGCAGGAAATTTTCTCATTAATGGGTGAAGTATCACAATCTGATTCGACAGTTCTTATCACTGGTGAAAGTGGCACTGGAAAAGGATTGATTGCCACTTCAATACATCAGTTGAGTCAGCGAAAACATGAGCCCTTCATTTCGATTAATTGTGCGGCGATCAATGACCAATTGTTGGCAAGTGAACTGTTTGGTCATAAACGGGGAGCATTCACAGGAGCTTCAGAAGAAAGAATTGGCAGATTTCAATTGGCCAACAACGGATCGATATTTTTGGATGAGATCGGGGATATTTCTCCACAAATGCAGGCGTACTTGCTCAATATCCTCGAAACAGGAACATTTGAGAGGTTAGGTGAATCGTCAACTTCGGAAGTTGATGTGCGGATAATTTCAGCAACCAATAGTAATATCGAAGAAAAAATCCAAAAAAAGCTTTTTAGATCAGATCTGTTTTTCAGGTTAAATGTAGTTAGAATTGAGGTCCCACCATTACGTGAACGAAAAGAAGACATTCCAATGTTCATTGAGTATTTTCTTGAGTTCTTCTCAAACAAGTTTGATCGGAGAATTGACAGAATCGATGCTGAAACATTACAGCTTCTGATGGATTACAATTGGTTGGGAAATGTGAGAGAACTGAAAAATACGCTTGAACGATCTGTACTTTTATGTCGAGATAATATTCTGTTGCCGCAATCCCTCCCTCCTGGATTTCTTGACAGAGCGAATTTCCCAGATACAATTAATTCAAACCCGGAGAGAAAAAATTCAGCCACAAATACATCACGCTCCGTTAGAAAAACAATTAGCAATCTTTCAGTAGAACAAGTATTGCAAAAGACAAATTGGAATGTTTCAAAATCCGCAAGGGAATTGGGAATCAGCAGACAATATTTGCATAGATTGATCCATAAATATGATCTGAAAAAATGAGAATATGGAGAATTGATTAAACATATAGTGAACGTAATATTGCCACCCCCCAAGAATTATCTCCTTTAATTCTTTCGCACAGTTTCCTTTTTTAGAAGATCGAACTTATCAGAAACGACCCACATTCGATAGATTTTGCATAACTCCCAATGTGTAACCTGACATGTGTAACCTGTAACCTGTAACCTGTCAACTGTAAACTGTATTCTATGATGCGATTTAATTGTAATATAAAATATAGAGCGTCATAAGCTCCTATTATTTATCGTTTTATTAACTGAAAATGTAGAATTATTTTTTTAGTATTTATTGGCATTATTATTGTTATAGAGAAGGTAGAACATACATAAAAAACCTCTTCTTTGATTTCCTATGTATTCTTCAAAATACTGGCTCTCATGCCAATTTCACCTCTAATCTTGGAAAGTAAAATGCGTACTAAAGTTTTTATTGTTTTGTTGACAGTGTTGTTTTTCTTTAGCAGTAACATTGTTGCATCAAACACTTTTAACAATCAATATCTGGAATCTCAGAATCCCAATCCACAACGTGATCAAGCAGAAGCAGATGTTGATCCAGTTGAAATATCAACTAGAATGCATGGCGATTTTGCCGTGACGATCACAAACAACGGTGATTCTAACCTCGAATGGGACACCGATCTGGAGATTATCACCTATCCTGGTCAGGATCGAGGTGAAAGAAATGTTCGACAAGTAATTGGAGGTGCCCCAAGACGAGATGGTTTAGGGAGTGTTGTCGACCATGTTGGATGGGAGGGAACTCGAGATGGACAGTACAAATCAGGCATTGCCTATGATCCAGACCATGATTGGATGTGGTTGACAAACAGCTGGACTGATAGGATTGGTGCTATTGATCTTGCAAATGATTATCAAGAGGTGAGAAACTTCCGACCTGTCGGCAGCCCGATGAGTGCAGCCTGGCTTGATGGAGTTTTATTCAATATTCCTGAAAATACTTATCACGTCAGACGTTACAATAGTAATGGTGATCAACTAAGTAACATGCAATTTCCAAGTCAAGTTGATGCTATTACATGTAGCCCGCAGAATCACTGGTTGATTGTGTTGGAATTTCACGGCACAATAATTCGAGGATACAGAATAGATGGAGAAGAGTTTGAAGAGCAATGGTATTTTGATTTTGGAACAGATGATATAAATTTAAATTCGATAAACGCTATCGTTTGGGTAGATGATCATTTGGGTGGTCATTTGTGGGCAGGTGCCGGTGAACATTATTGGCAACTTCGACCTAATCTTGAAAACAGAACATTTGAAATAGTACAGCATCTTGATTGGGAGGGAAGAAATTATAGACTCGGTCTTGGTCATGATGGAGAGAATCTGTGGTTGGGGAGAGTTGAATTGGAGGATTATGTAATTATCAATGACAACACAACTGAATCATCCTGGATTTTTCTTAATCAGCTTTCCGGATTGGTTGAACCAGAGGAAAGTACAGATTTGATTTTAACAATTGGCAGAGATGATATAGATTTGGAATTTGGGGATTACGAGGCAGACTTGCATGTATTGTCCAATGATCCGAATAATGAGGAAATTGTTGTTAATGTGCAAATGCACTTGGATGAAGTACCGGTAATATTTACCGATCATGAGATTGTCGACTTTGGTGAAGTAATGGTTACAGCGATCAGAGAATCATCAATTACTATTGGTAATGGTGGATATGACGATCTGGTGATAGAAAACATCTCGGTAGAAGGAGATCAATTCAGCACAGATTTTGATGGTCAATTTACACTTGGTCGTAATGAAAGTTCTGAATTAACTGTTATTTTTGATGCCGACCAGGTTGGAGTTATTGAAGGTGTACTAACAATTGTCAGCAATGATCCTGATAACAATGAGTTCGAAATCAGTCTTTCCGGTATTGGGCTTGAACTTGATGACAATCGACCTGTTATCGCAGTTGATCCACTTGAAATCATTGCTGAGGGGGAGGGTGAACAAAACCTGAGTATATCAAATGATGGTAATATAGATCTTGAATGGGAAACTAACATCGTTTCCGTTGCAGATCCCGAACGGGATTTGCGAGGTCGAAATGTTCGTAATGTGAGTAAGGGAAGTGCACCTCACAGGGATGAGCTCGGCGATGAGTTAGGTAGATTCGGTTTTCAAAGTGAATATAAAAGCGGCATCGCCTGGGACCCTGATAATGAGTGGATGTGGTTGACTCACAGAAATCACGGCACAGTTCGAGCCATTGACGTTAATGATTTTTTCACAGAGGTTGTTTCATTTGATGGCACTAATCCTACAAGTGCAGCCTGGATAGATGGCACATTGCATTACCTTGTCGACCAAAGGGCATATCTCATCCGTCATAATTCTGAAGGTGATAGGCTTTCAACATTATACTTTCCAGCTTTGATCAATTCTATGACCTGTAGTCGTGAAAACAATTGGATTATCACGCTTGGATATCACGACAGTATCATTCGAGCATATACAGTACATGGTGATGAGGTTGAGGAACAATGGAATTTTAATCTCAGGCAAAATGGTATTAATGGTGCAAGCGCAATTGTATGGGTAGATGAACATAAATCCGGTCAATTATGGATTGGTAGCGGTGATTATTATTACCAGTTAAATCCTGATATTGAGGAGGGTACATTTGAAATTGCACAACAATTTGAATATGATGGGGATAATTATCAATTAGGACTTGGTCATGATGGGGAAAACTTGTGGTTGGGAAGATTGGAATTGGATGATTACTTAATTGTTGATGATAATATTTCAGAATCCCGCTGGTTCGGTGTTTATCCGACTGAAGGTGTAATTGAAGCGGATGGGAATACAAACATGACATTAGAGTTTGGCGGCTATGAATTGATTGCTGGTAGCTATGAGGCTGATCTCCATATTCTGTCAAATGATCCGATTCGTAATGATGTTGTTGTAAATGTTCAATTGCGATATGATGACAACCCAGAAATTGTTGTAGAACCGGAAACGTTAAATTTTGAACCACTGAAGATATTTGAATCAAATTCAATAGATTTTACCATTTACAATGAAGGAAATTCAGTTCTTACAATTTCAGATATTTCTGTTGATGGAAACAACTTCAGGACTAATTTCAACGGTGAATTCTCTCTTGGAAGCTACAGCAATCGTATTATAACTGCATTTTTTGAACCTGAAGAGGTCGGTCAACTCGAGGCCTCAATTGTAATTACATCAAGTGACGGCGATCATGCTGAATATATTATTAATCTATCTGGCACCGGTCTTGATTACCCGGCGATGGTTGTTGAAGCGGACAATATTTCTACCCGGATCACAAGTGAACACACTCTGACAATATCCAATGACGGTGAAACCGACCTCGAATGGGAAACTGACCTGGAAATCATCAACGATCCCGGGCAAGATCGCGGTCGACGAGGAGTTCGAAACACAAACGGTGGGGCACCTCGACGAGATAGCTTGGGAGATATAATTGGTCGGGCTAGCTGGCAGCGAGTGGAAAGTGGTGACACTAAGGGAGGAATTGCCTGGGATTCTGACCGCAATTGGATGTGGCTGACCAGCGAATGGGGGAGAAGATATGTAGGGGCAATAGATTTAGACAATAACTATCAGGAAGTAGCCTTTTTCGAGGAAAACCTCCGTCCAACAAAAGCTACATTCCTGAACGATGTGCTTTATTATGCCTATAATGCAGGTCAAGACCATCGAAGCTTTCTTGGAAGGTGTGATGCTGAAGGGAACAGAATGGGTGTTTTGCATTTTCCCTATGTACCTGATGGAATAACTTGCAGTCGTGAGAATAATTGGCTGATAGTCTCAAACTACGATGACAGTATCCTCAGGGCATATACCGTTAACGGGGACAATATCGAAGAACAATGGCAGATACCTGTTAGAGATTATATCGGTGGGAGCAGCTTCCTGTGGGTCGATGATCATCTGAATGGTCATCTTTGGGCGGGTGATCAGGATTGTTTTAATCAATATGATATAGATATACAAAATAGGTCTCTAGAATTGGTGCAGCGTTTGGAGTGGGAAGGTCGTAATTTCTGGGCAGGACTTGGCCATGACGGTGAAAATTTGTGGTTAGGTTTTGGTGAAGAAGAAGATTATATCATTGTTGATGATGATATTACAGAATCAGCATGGATCAGTATTGATCCGGTTTCAGGAATAGTACCGCCCCAAGAAAGTTCAGAGATGACAATTTACCTCGGTAGAGATGACATCAATCTTGAATTTGGTGATTATGAAGCAGATCTTCACATACTATCCAATGATCCGGAAAATGAAGAAGTTGTCCTTAATATTCAATTGCAATTGGCAAATGCTCCCGTCATCGTCACAGATCCGGAAACAGTCAATTTTGGCGAGGTGATGATTACTGCAGGTAGAGAACAAACCTTGACAATAAGTAACAGAGGTTTCTCAAATCTTGAAATAGAGAATATTACCGTTGACGGGGATCAATTCAGTACGGACTTTAATGGTCAGTTTCAAATCGGTCGCAATGAAAACACTGATCTTACAGTCTTCTTTGAACCGGATCAAGTTGGGGAAATTGCCGGATCACTATTAATTACATCAAATGATCCTGAAGATGGAGAACTTACGGTTAATTTAACTGGAGTGTGCACAGAACTTGATGAAAACCGACCCATCCTTTCAATTGATCCACTCGAAATATCTGTCCGCATTGGAGGAGAACATACAATAACTATGACTAATGAAGGTGAATCTGATATTGAATGGGAAGCTGATATTGAGGCAATATCTGAACCCGAGAGAGACCTCAGACACCGAAATGTTCGCAACATCCATGCTGGATCTGGAGGTGCACCACGGCGCGACGAACTGGGTGGAGAAATTCATAGAGTGCCTTCCAGACAGCAGAATAAAGCTGGTATCGCCTGGGACTCAAATCATGAATGGATGTGGTTGACTGACCGCTCTCGAATTTATGCAATTGATCCTGCGAATTACTATTCAGAGGTTGTCTCATTCGATGGTACTAATCCAATGAGTGCCGCATGGATGAATAATTCAATCTACTATCAAGTCAACCAACATCAGTGGATTATCCAAAAAGACATTGAAGGCAATACCTTGAATGAGATTTCATTCCCTGCTACAATCCGCGCTATGACATGCAGTCGCGCTAATGGGTGGATTATCAATCTCGGATATCACGACAGTATGATTCGAGGATATACAATTAGTGGTGATGATCATGAAGAACAATGGGCTTTTAATGTCCGTCAGAATGGGATAAATAGTGTAAATAGTATTCTTTGGGTGGATGAACACCCGTTTGGTCATATGTGGGTTTGTGGTGGTGATGATTATTACCAGATAAGGCCGGATCTTGAAGAAGGTACATTTGAAGTGTTGCAGCATTTCGTTTATGATGGAGACAATTATCAGCTTGGTATAGGTCACGATGGAGAAAACCTGTGGCTTGGCAGGTATGAGCTGGAGTACTACCTCATTGTTGATGACAATGTTCCGGAATCCCGCTGGTTCGCTTTTGATCCATATGAGGGAACTATAGGTGCTAACGAAAGCACTGAGATGAATGTTCTGATTGGAGGTTTTGAGTTAATTGCCGGAGAATATGAAGCAAACATTCATCTCCTAAGTAATGATCCCATTAACAATGATATTGTAATCAACCTCCAATTTAGCATTTCGGATACACCGATTATCGTTGTAGAGCCTGAAACACTGGAATTTGACCCACTTAAGGTGGAAGAATCAAATTCCATGGAATTGACAATACTCAATCGAGGTAGTTCTGATCTTGCTATTAGTGACATTACAACTGCCGGAAACCATTTCACCTCAGACTTTGAAGGTGAATTCACAATCGAAAGTTATGAAAGCAGTATCCTCACCGTGACCTTTAATCCGCACGAAGTTGGATTAGTCGAGGATGTTTTGACATTTTTCTCAAATGATGAGGAAAATCCGGAATTCACCGTGAATTTAACTGGCATTGGTCTTGATTATCCAGGTATTGTTGTTGATCCTCTGGAGATAGCAACCGAAACTATTGGTCAACATGCAATAACAATTTCCAACGAGGGTGAAACAGATTTGTTATGGGATACTGACCTTGAGATAATCAGTGAACCAGACCAGGATCGCAGACAACGCTCAGTTCGCAGTACAAACAGGCGTGCGCCGCTACGTGATGCATTGGGGGATGTGATTGAACATGTTGGATGGGATCGAATCGGGGTTCGTGATTATAAAATGGGTGTTGCCTACGATCCAGATCATAATTGGATGTGGTTAACGAACAAATGGCAAAGGTATGTCAGTGCGATTGATCTGGATAACAATTATCAGGAAGTTGTATTTTTAGAGACCGACTTCCGTGCCTCATGTGCGGCATGGTTGAATGATGTATTCTATTATTCATACGATGGAGGTCAAGATCACAGACGTGGAATGGGACGTTGCGATGGAAATGGAAATGACTTAGGGGAATTAGAATTTCCCTTCATTCCGTATGGGTTAACATGCAGCCGGGAAAATAATTGGTTGATAGTATCAAATTATGATGACAGTATTTTAAGAGCATTTACAGTTGATGGTGATAACCTTGAGGAACAATGGCAAATACCAATAAGAGGGTATGTTAGAGGAAATAGCTTCCTATGGGTTGACGAGCATAGATCCGGCAACTTATGGATAGGTGATGATGGTCGAGTTGATCAATACAGTGTTGATATAGAACAGGGGACACTCGAGTTAGTGCAACGTATGGAATTTGATGGTGCTAATTCATTTACCGGTCTTGGACATGATGGTGAAAACTTATGGCTTGGTAATTATATGGCTGAGGATTATGTAATAGTTGATGATAACATAACCGAAACTGACTGGCTTTTGCTTGATCCATTATCAGGAACTGTTTCTCCAGAGGAAAATACAGAACTAACTGTAAGTATCGGTAGTAATAATATGGCGTTCGGGGAGTATGAAGCTGCGTTGCACATCACCTCAAATGATCCAGAAAATGCAGATGTTGTTGTCAGTATTCAGTTAACCATCGAGGAGGCCGCACTAATAGTTGTACAACCGGAAGCACTCGATTTCGGGAGTATTTTCGTCAACGCGACCGGTGAACAAAGTATAACTATCAGTAATGAGGGTTTTTCCGACCTTATCATCGAAAACATTGCCATAGATGGAGATGAGTTCAGCACCAATTTTGATGGAGAAGTTGTCATCGCAAGCAACAATAATGCTGAACTTGCAGTTACATTTGAACCTTCAGAACCAGGAAACTTCGAGAGAACACTTACTATCTTTTCAAATGCCGGCAATGTACCGGAGATGTCAATTGGATTAACCGGTATCGGTCTCGGTCCACCTGTGATAACCATAGATCCTGATAATATTACTGCCGTTGAAAGCGGTGACCATCCGATTACGATTACAAATGCAGGTGGCAATGATCTGGAATGGTCAGCCGAAGTTGTTGTCCTCGAGCAGGATCGTGACGAGATTATTAGATCCATTCGAAACACTTCTGAACGGAATGCACCTTATAGAGATAATCGCGGTGATCCCGATGATATGGGATGGGAATGGAGAGATAATCTCGAGGATGACGGACCTGAGTTTGAGTGGGTTGATGTCCGCGAGTTGGAAGGAAACCGCGAATTCCGGATGGGTGATGATCAAAACACAGGAGCACTCCAGTTGGGCTGGACATACACATTCTGGGATCGTGAATTCCAAACCATATATGCTAACACGGATGCATGGGCGTCATTCACTTATACCGGTAATGGCTATAATATTTCTCCAACTGATTACCCTCTTGCTGCCAATGGAAATGCGCGTAACGCCAATTTTATAAACATGATACAAATCGATCATACTGCCGGTACTGAAGTTTGGTTCTGGACTAATGAGCGGGATCTGGCACGTATTATGTGGGCTGGTAATCATAATAGATGGTTTGAACTTGCCCTTCACAGTAATGGACTGGCAGTTATGCAATATGGTGAGGGTGTGGCTGCTCGTGCCTGTGGTGTTAACCTTGGCGATGGACAACATGGTTGGTATTTTGGCAATCAAATCGCAAATGGTCGCGCGATTGCATTCGGTCCAGCAGGGGCATGGGAACATTCATGGATATCTATTAATCCGGATGAAGGTGTTCTTGAACCGGAAGCGAGTAGTGAACTTATTGTTACACTTGATGATTCTGATCTCGATAACGGAATACATGAAGCAGAGATAATAATTGTTTCAAATGATCCTGAGAATGGAGAAATTGTCATACCAGTTGAGTTTGAAATCGGAAACACACCAGTTATTATCCTCAATCAGGAAGATATTAATTTTGATGAGGTTGTCATCGGAGAAACGGGGACACGGATATTATCGATTTCAAACGGAGGTGGTGTAGATCTTATTGTTAACAACATCTCAATTGATGGAGCTTATTTTGGAGTTGGATTTGAAGAAGCATTTACTATTGCCGGAGACCAATCTGTAGAAGTAACTATCGAGTTTACTCCTGAGGAGATTGGTGATCAGGTTGGGACTCTAACGATTAACTCTAATGATCCGATCAATGATGAGGTTACTGTAAATCTTACCGGTAGGTGTATCCCAATACCTGCACCAATAATTTCAGTTGAACCCGAATTCATTGACTTTGGTGGCGTTGCTCTGAATGAAATTGGTGATGAAATAATAGTAATTAATAACATTGGTAACGCTAATCTTATTGTGACTGATGTTTCAGTGGTTGGAGACGGTTTCAGCACGCCATTCAATGGAGAAGTTTCTGTTCCTCCCAATGAGAGATTTGATCTGGCAATTCTTTTTAATCCTCCTCATGGAGGTGAATGTGCAGGAACTCTGACAATTACATCAAATGACAACAACAATGCTGAAGTTACCGCTGAATTGGGTGGTACCGGTCTCATCCCACCAGTAATTGTAATAGATCCTGAAGAAATACTGGCCTTCGAATCAGGTGAATATCCACTTACAATAGGAAATGAAGGTGGACTCGATCTGGAATGGTCAACGAGCGTCGCTGAAATCGAACAGGAACGCGATTTGTCAAACAGATCTGTTCGAGGTACAATGAATCCGAATATTCCTCAGCGTGACAATCGAGGCGATCCTGATGATATGGACTGGGAATGGAGAGACAATCTCGAAGACGATGGTCCTGAGTTTGAATGGATCGATGTTCGCGAGTTGGATGGTGTTCGTACATTTAACATGGGTGATGACCAAAACACGGGAGCCCTTGAATTAGGCTGGACATACACCTTCTGGGATCGTGAATTCCAAACCATATATGCGAATACTGATGCATGGGCGTCATTCACCTACTCCGGCAATGGCTACAGCATTTCACCGGCTGGTTACCCTCTTGCTGCAAATGGAAATGTTCGAAATGCAAACTTCATCAATTTCATGCAAATTGACCACACTCGAGGTACTGATGTCTGGTTCTGGACAAACGAACAGGATCTGGCACGCATAATGTGGTCAGGTAACCACGAAACTTGGTTTGAGCTTGCACTTCATGGCAACGGCATGGCAGTAATGCAGTATAGCGAGGGTGTTGCTGCACGCCCCTGTGGTGTTAACCTTGGCGATGGTCAACATGGCTGGTACTTTGGCAATCAAATAGAAAATGGTCGAGCAATTGCCTTTGGTCCCTCTCAGGTATTTGGAAATGTCGTAAATTGGATATCTGTCGATCCGTCTGATGGTAATATCGCGCCAAATGAGAGTATGGAAATGACGGTAATTCTCAATGCCGATGAACTTGAGGATGGAATATATGAGGCGGAAGTTTCAATAATTTCCAATGATCCTGAAAATGGTGAAGTAATTATTCCTATCGAATTCGATCTTGGTCAGTTTCCTGCAATTTCGCTTGATAATCGGTCTATTGATTTCGGACAGGTTGACCTTGAAGAAACAGGAGTTGAGATTTTGACTATCTCAAACGCCGGGAATGTTGACCTGATAGTCTCAGACATTTCGGTTGAGGGAGAGTTTTTCGAAATAGAATTTAATGGTGAGTTCACAGTTTCCCCCAACGAGTCTGTTGAAATTGATGTTTCTTTCTCGCCTGATCAGGATGGAAATTATGATGGAGTCATAACGATTTCTTCCAATGATCCAAATGATCATGAAGTTCAGGTTACAATTACTGGCACCGGCGTTGGTCCAGAAGTTGAAGAATTAGGACAGTTGGGCACACCTGGGCAACCTCAAGATATCGCAGTTGAGGGTGACTATGCCTATGTCCCTGATGTGGGAGGAAATGATGGTGAAAATTCACCGGGACGAGATGATTTCATCGGGACCAGTCTTCGAGTAATCTCAATTGCAGATCCCGGGAACCCGGTTGAAGTTGGTTTTGTTGAGATTGAAGAGTCTGCAAATGGTATCGCAGTTTCTGGAGACTATGCGTATATCGCAGCGTATGAAAGCGGCTTAAGGATCATTGATATCAGAAATCCTCAGAATCCACAAGAAGTGAGTTGTTTTAATACTCCGGGATCAGCCAATGGTGTTGCAGTTTCAGGCAACTATGCTTACGTAGCGGACATGGAGAGTGGTCTTAGAATTATAGATGTCAGTAATCCGGAGAATCCGGAAGAAGCAGGAAATTGTGATACTCCGGTTTCTGCATTTAATGTCTTTGTTGCAGGTGATATTGCATATATTGCTGATTTGCAGGGAGGATTACGAGTCATTGATGTTAGTAATCCTGATAATCCTGAGGAGGTCGGAGTATTCAATGAGGGTGAAATGAACATCCTTGATGTCACGGTTTCAAGACATTTCGCCTATTTAGCGGATTTTGCAGGAGGCTTAAGGATTATTGATGTTAACAATCCTGAGAACCCTGTGGAAGTAGGATTTTATGAGGTTGCAGAAGCTTCCAGAATTGACGTTTGCGGTGATCATGCTTATGTCGCTGATGCGGGAAGCGGGCTGCACATAATATTCATAGGAGATCCCGAACATCCGGAGGAAGCAGGTTTTTACGACACAGGTGGATCTGTTCTGGGTGTCATCATTAGCGGTGATGTTGCTTATGTCGCAGATGGTGAAAACGGAATTGTGATTCTTGATGTGGGTGATTTTGTAGAGGAAAGACCTTTCATCTCAGTGAATCCAGATGTTCTTGAATTTGGTAATGTTAATATTAATGAAAGTCACGAATTAGCTTTCGCGATCTCAAATGAAGGCAATGCTGATCTGACTGTTACTGAAGTTGTGGTTGAAGGCGAACATTTTACAACTGACTTTGAAGGTGAGATTTCAATCGTACCGAATGAATTCTCTGAAATTCTGGTAAGTTTTGATCCGGGTAATATGGGCGACCATATGGGATCACTGACAATCATTTCTAACGATCCCGATTTGGGTGAGGTCATAATTGAACTTTCAGGTATCGGTATTGCTCCGACAATTGGAGTTGATCCGCTTGAAGTCATTTCAGAAAATGGTGGAGACTATCAGGCTACCCTTTCAAATACTGGAAACGTCGATCTTATTTGGAATTCTGAGCTTGAACTGGTTAATGAACCTGGCAATGATGCACCTGAAAGACGTGTGAGAAGCATTACTTCACACTTAGGTAATCATTTAATGCGTGATGATGAAATTGATTGGATGACTACAGAACCCATCGAGGGAATCATTGCCCCGGATGGTTTTGAGGAAATTACAATTTCTTTAAATGCGGAAGGACTAGAAATTGGTGATTATGAGGCAAACGTCCATATCCTGTCCAATGATCCGGAAAATGAGGATGTTATTGTCAGTGTTGTTCTGGAAGTTGTGGCTCCAATAATCACTTTCAATACTGAATTATTGGATTTCGATCAAGTTAATGTTGGTGAACGTTCAGGTCAATCATTAATCATCACCAACGTAGGTAATCAGAACTTGTCGATCCTTAACATTGTTGTTGAAGGTGACTATTTTTACCTTCAATTTGATGAAGAACTTGCTCTGATGCCTGATGAATCGGTTGAAATCTGCGTAAATTTTGCACCAGAATCTCCCGGGGAGTTTGAAGGTGAATTGATAGTATTTTCCAGTGATCCAGATCATGAAATTACGATAGTGACTCTTCTGGGAACCGGTGTAGGTGAACCATCAATTTCGGTTGATCCGGAGAATCTCGATTTCGATGGGGTAAGCCTTGGTGAGAGTTCCAATTTGAGTCTAAACATATCAAACATTGGCAATCTTCCACTAACAGTATCTGATATTGTAGTTGAAGGATTCTTCACAACAGACTTTGAAGCAGAATTTACCCTCCAGCCAAATGAATCTACTGATGTAGTTGTAATCTTTACACCGGAAGAACCAGGTAGGTTTGAAACCAATCTTGTAATTATCTCTGATGATCCTTTAGCTGGCAGGCTTGATGTTGTTGTATTTGGTATAGGCCTTAATGATGCTCCTGAGATAATCAATCCAATTGACGATATTAATTTAGATGAGGATTCAGGATTTTTTGAAATTGTTGACTTAGATGATGTCTTTGAAGATCCAAATGGTGATGAATTGACATTCAGCTTTGAGGGAGCAGCAGAGTTGAATATCGATCTGACAGAAGAAAACGTTCTCACGATCGATCCAGATGCTAACTTCAACGGTGAAAATATTGAAGTGATTATTATTGCAGATGATGGATGGGACGAGGAGCAGATAAATCTAGTCAATGGCCCTGCACGGTTGGGTGTGTCTCAGTATAGAGCAACGGAGCATCGTTCCGTGAGATCAGTTTGGAAGTCCGCTCCTGATATTAATCGCGATTCGATTGTTGATTTATCCTTCATGGTAACTGTTAATCCTGTTAACGATGCTCCTGAAGTAATTCAGAACATTGATGATGTATTGCTCGAGGAGGATGCGGGGCATTTCGATATTGTCGATTTAGATGATATCTTCTTTGATGTTGACTTTGATATGCTGGAATACCAATTCCGTGGTGTTCCTGAGGAATTGAATCTGACAATAGATGAAGACAATGTTATTTCCATCAATACTGAAGAAAACTTCAACATTGAAGATGGCATTGAGATTGTCGTAAGTGCAGCTGATGTGTCAGATGCCTTCGCTATTGAATCTTTTATTATTATAGTCACACCAATCAACGATGTACCATTTGTTGTAAATGAAATTGAGAACATATCTGTAGATCAGGGAATTGGCAGATTGGAGGTCGCTGACCTTAGTGAAGTGTTCTTTGATGTAGACCAGGATGACAATCTTAATTTCCAGATTCAGGGCGCACCAGAAGAATTGAATATGGCTGTTGATGAAGATGACATACTTTTCTTCAATGCGGATAATGATTTTACCCTACCTGACGGAGTCGATATCACTATAATAGCAACCGACGATTCCGCGGAAACTGCTGAAAACACCTTTAACCTCATAATTACACCTGCTGGTCAGGAAAGGGAGCTGGTTGTCGAACTCAGTCAAAACTGGAATCTCATGTCGATTAACGTTGTACCCGATGAGGAATTCTGGGCTCGGGAAGAGGGTCCGGATGTAATCAGGATGCTTGCTCAGTTTATTGTGGATGACGAAAATCATGTGCTACTGTTCAAGGACGAAGATGGATTGTTTTATCTGCCAGCGTTTAATTTTAATAATCTCCCTTACTGGAACCTGACAGAAGGATACCAGATTAAGCTTGATCAGGACTTCGATGCGGTTTGGAGTGGTGAACCGATTCCGCCTGACACTGATATACCACTGGAAGAGAACTGGAACTTTGTTGCATATTTCCCGACATACGAGCTTGATGCATCAGGTCCTGATTTTCATGTCTTGTCACCGATACTCGACAATTTGGTGACTGCAAAGAATGGTGACGGACTATTTATGCTTCCTGCCTTCGAATTCTCAAACATGGTACCCTGGTGTGAAGGTCAGGGGTATCAAATCAGAGTTGATGCGGATGTTGTATTAAACTATCCTCCGCCGCAGGAAGAAGTTCAATTTCAGTCAGAAAATAGTTCGACATCGGTTAAGTCTCATCACTGGTCTGAACCAAAAAGGACTGGAAGTAATATGAGTGTACTGATATTGCCGGCAGATGGTATGGATATGAAGGCTGGTGATCAAATTGGTGCATTTAATAGTAAAGGACGATTGGTCGGTTTCGGAAAATTCAATGTCTCTGATTATTGTGGATTAGCAGTATGGGGTGATGATAAGTCAACTGAAATGATCGATGGTCTGCTTGTTGACGAGACATTTATCCTGAGACTTTGGAACAATGATACTGGAATCGAATCAGATCTAGAATTAGTCGTTTCTAAACAGGGACTTGGCATGATTTATTCAACCGATGAATTTTCGGTAATGGAAGTTCAGTTTAAGCCAGAAATTCCTGATAATTATTTCCTTTCAAAAGCTTATCCTAATCCATTTAATGCGAAAACAAACATCTCCTATTCATTACCGGTTGCATCGCATGTGACCATCCGTATAGTAGATATTTCCGGCAGATTAGTAAAGACACTTGTGAGTAACTTCCAACCAGCCGGGAAGCATGCTACTGTATGGGACAGTGAAGGTAAAAGCTCGGGCGTCTATATGATTCAGATGCAGAGTACAGATTTTAGTGCCTCTCGAAAAGTTGTACTTATGAGGTAACAGTTCTTAATCGAGTCCTCAAAAGGCAGAGAATGCCAATATTGGGTGTTTATATGCACACCTCTAAGGCGTTCTCTGTCAACAAATAAAGTTTACCAGATTTTCAACAACGTCAAGACTGGAAGATGAGGATCAACTGAGATCATTTGTGGACAAAACAGGAGATCCAGTTGAGAGTATGGGATAGATCATTAACGCATGGCAAAGAAAACACAATTCACCGATGAGCGATTGCTGATTCCATTGCCTGATGCTTGTTCAAGTTGGGTGGGGTTTTCAGACAATTCATTATCCGATAAAAATTGCTACGAAGAATTAAATTGATTTCTATATCCCATGCGTTTCCCATGTAAGAGAAAAACCCTCACCGACATAAATCAGCAAGGGCTTGTAACTCATTACTATCACTTCAATTAATCTGTCGGGGTGACTGGATTTGAACCAGCGACCCCCTGCTCCCAAAGAAGAATTAGGGTATTGTAAAAACAGCTACTTACATGATTATTAATCGTTTAAGGTGCTCCCGTTTAACCCCAATACGCACCATTTCAAACCGAGTGAGCACCTATAGAGCACCTCGTTTTCATTGCAAAATTCCTGTATTTGCAACATCGTGAAAGTGTTCCAGCTTCATATTAGCATAATGCTTCATCAGGGTTGTCGGATGATCCCCAACTAACTTTCCAATTGTGGGAATTGGAAAGTTGTTTTCTAACATAATCGTCACATAAG